>JBEKWZ010000221.1:0-5994 GCA_049512555.1 Candidatus Sulfotelmatobacter sp.
GTTCGCGGCCGGGTCTTGACTCTGGGAGGAATGTTTGCAGTCACCACTCCGCGCAACGACGCGAGCGCGGGACGCGGGCAATGGGATCTCCGTGGCGCGTACAAGTATTTTGCTGAAGCCTACGGCGGGTATCACCTTAACGTGAATCACGGGCTCAATATCGACGCCGGAATCTTCGTTTCTTACATTGGTCTTTTCAGCTATTACAACTTCGACAACTGGGCCTACCAGCCGTCCTATGTTTCGTCCAACACGCCGTGGTTCTTCAATGGCCTGCGCATCCAGTGGTTTCCCACCGACAAGTTGAAGATCGAGCCCTGGATCATCAACGGCTGGCAATCGTATGGCAGGCTCGGCACAAAACCGGGCCTCGGTGGGCAGATCTTGTACCGCCCGAAGCCGTGGGTCTCCATGGTTTTCAACAACTACGGAATGGGCGAAGACACACTCTGGACCGGAACCACACCGCTGGGCCGGTCGCGCATCCACACCGACGACAGCATCGAGATTAAGTATTACGACCGTCCAACCCAGTTTGTGGACAAAATGGCCTTCTCACTTACCGGCGACTTGGGCTGCGAATACGGCGGTGGCGTCAGTTGCCACAAGAACGAGCCACTCGGTACCAACCCCTCCGGTTCTCCAAAGGGTGGGCCTAAGCAGAGCTTCGCCGGGTGGATGTTGTACGACCGGACCTGGTTCAAGAAGCACCTCTACGCAGTAACCGTCGGTGGTGGGGTGTTGGACAATCCCGGGCGGTATTTAACCCTGCTCCCTCCCATCAACGGAGCGGATGCGATCTCCGGATCGGCATACTTCCCGGGCTCTCCGGGATTGCCTTTCAAAGCCTGGGATACGTCCGTCAGCTTCTACTACATGCCCAAGCAGTACATCAGTTTCCTCTGGGAGTTCGGTTATCGGACCGCGCAGCAGCCGTATTACACCGGCCGAGGAGGGATCACTCCGAATGGGGGAAACAATGGAGCTCCGCAATTCTATGCCTGCAACGATGGGAGTTCGACGGGGATTGGGTGGGCGGCTAACCCCAGCAATCCGTTCGACCCGGTCGGCGCCAATCTCGGCGCAGCGCAGACGGCCTGTGGTTCGGGCGGGCACGGCGGCTTGTGGACCCCCGACCTGCGGAAGGATGAGCCCAGTCTGCGAATGGCCATCATGGTCAAGTTCTAGCCGGAGCTCGACGCGACAAAGGAGACGAAGACGACGGCCATGCGCGATATGAACCGGAGCAGCGCTCGACAGTTGGGACCAACTGCAGGGTTGCTCCGTTTTTTCTTTGTGCTCTGTTTGGCTGCGCTGCTGGCGCTAGTTGGCTGCACCGCGCATGCCGACCCGGCGGCGGGGGCGCCGCCACCCGCCAACATCGTGCCGGGAGCGGATCCCGCGCTGTTCACCGTGGATCATCCTGAGCAATTCCCGGTCGTAGCCGCGGTGGAACGTCCTACAACCTCAGAGTTGGTGGTTACGGGCTCGGTTGTGCCGGATATCGCCCGCAACGTGCCCGTAGTCTCACTTGCTTCTGGGCGCGTAGTGGCTATTCATGCGCGACTCGGCGACACGGTGAAAAAAGGCGACGTACTGCTGACCATTCGTAGCGACGACGTAGCGGGCGGCTTCGATGCCTATCGCAAGGCCGTCGCCGATGAACTGCTAGCACGAAAGCAGTTGAATCGAGCCACGGACTTGTATGCTCACGGCGCCATCGCACAACAGGACCTCGAAGTGGCGCAAGACGCCGAGCAAGACGCCAAGACGACCCTCGATACCGCGACCGAACATTTGCGCCTGCTGGGCAACGACCCCGACAAGCCCATGGGCATTGTGGACATCATTGCGCCTACCAGCGGTGTGATCACTGATCAGGAAGTGACCAACGCAGCGACGGTGCAGGCTTATTCATCGCCGAGCCCGTTTACGATTTCGGATCTCTCTACGGTTTGGATTGTTTGCGACGTGTATGAAAATGACCTGCCCGCGGTGCGGATTGGGGATACGGCAGAGATCACCCTGAACGCGTATCCCGGCCACGCCCTGAAGGGGAAGGTCAGCAACATTGGCGCCGTGCTCGATCCCAGTATTCGCACCGCGAAAGTACGCCTTGAAATCGAAAATCCAGGAATGATGCGGCTTGGCATGTTCGCCAGAGCAACGTTCCGCGGTCAAACCGTGGTGATGCATACGATTGTCCCGGCCTCGGCCGTACTGCGCATGCACGATCGCGATTTTGTTTTTGTTCCCGCGCCCGACAACAAATTTCGCCGCGTGGAAGTCGTGAGTGGAGATGTGCTGACCGAGAACACAAATTTGCAGGAAATCAAATCCGGCCTCAAGCCAGGGCAACAAGTCGTTACAAACGCGCTGGTGTTGGACCACGTGCTCGCACAATAAACGGATGACGGCGGCATATCCGGTCTCGCGAGTACGGCTCATGACGGACATTGCGGAGTGGCGGACATCAGGAGCGGTTGAGCCGGTGTATCGGCAAACAAGACAGGACAAGGAATGATTCGGGCCCTCGTAGATTTCGCGCTCAACAACAAATTTGTTGTGCTGGCCATTGCAGTCTTGCTGGCCGGTTGGGGAGCCATTTCGTTTCACAACCTCCCAGTCGAAGCCTATCCTGATATCGCCGACAACTATGTCACGGTCATCACCCAATGGCCGGGCCGCTCTGCAGAGGAGGTGGAACAGCAGGTCACGATCCCGATCGAGATTCAAATGTCCGGCATGCCGCACATGACGTTTCTGCGGTCTGAATCGATTTTCGGGCTGTCGTTCGTGATCATGATTTTTGACGACAGCTCAGTCAACGACTGGAACCGACAAAAAGTGCTGGAGAGGTTAACTCAAGTCGACCTTCCCCCGGGTCAAAATCTGCAGCCGCAGATCGGGACCGACTGGAGCACGACCGGCCAAATCTACTGGTACACGCTGCGCAGCACCAATCCCCGCTACGACCTGATGGAACTCCGGTCGATCGAAGACTGGGTTCTTCTGAAGCAATTCAAGTCAGTTCCGAACGTGGTGGACGTTTCCGATTTTGGCGGCACGGTGCGCGAGTACCAGGTACGCGTCGATCCCAACAAGCTGGTCTCTTACGGATTGAGCATCGGACAGGTAGAGCAGCAGCTTGCCAACAACAACATCAATGCCGGTGGCAGCTTTGTTGAAGTCGGTATGCAGCAGATGAATGTTCGCGCGCTCGGGCTCTTCACGCGCGTAAGCGACATCGAGGACACGGTTTTAAAAACTCAGGCTGGAACCGCCCTGCGAGTCAAAGATATCGCCGAAGTTACACAGGGCCCCAAAATCCGGCTGGGGCACATGGCGCGAGCCAATCACATGGAGGACGGCCGCATCATCGACGAACCCGACGTGATTCAGGGCGCGGTGCTGATGCGGAAGGGCGCCGAGGAGCAGCCCACGCTCGATGCCATTCACAAGAAAGTCGACGAACTGAACAACGGTCTGCTGCCGCCGGGAGTGAAGGTCGTTCCCATGCTTGACCGCAGCGATCTGCTTTACTTCACGCTGCACACGGTCATGCATAACCTGGCCGAGGGCATGATTCTAGTTACCGTCATTCTGATTCTGTTTCTACTGAATGTTCGCGCCGCTCTTATCGTCGCGCTGACGATTCCGTTTTCTCTGCTGTTCGCATCGATCTGGTTGGATCTGAGCCACATTCCGGCGAATCTGCTCTCTCTGGGGGCGCTGGATTTTGGAATGGTGGTGGATGGCGCGGTAGTGATGGTGGAAAACATTGTCCGGCATATGAGCCGGCTGGGTAACGGCTCCGGATCAGGGAATAAGAAAACACCGGCGGAGGCGATTCAAGAGGCCGCGCATGAAGTGCAGCGTCCCGTATTTTATGCAATCGCCATCATCATCACGGCCTATTTGCCGATCTTCACGCTGCAACGCGTGGAAGGCAGATTGTTCCGACCGATGGCCTGGACGGTTGCGCTCGCGCTGCTCGGCGCCATGACCTTTTCAGTCCTGATCGCGCCCGTGCTGGCAGGATTATTCTTCCGCAAGGGCGTCCATGAACGGCGCAACAGGGTCATGGATTATCTGACCGAGCGCTACCGCGAGCGGCTGCGCTGGGCGGTTCAGCATCGTTGGGTGGTGGCCGGGGTTGGCATCGCCGCCCTGGCCGGAACACTCTACCTGGGGTTTGGCGGCGTGATTGGCGCGGAGTTCCTGCCCCACCTCGACGAAGGCGCCATCTGGGCGCGCGGCACTCTGGCCAATAGCACGAGTCTTTCGGAAGGCGAGAAGTTCACCACTAACTGCCGCTATGTATTCGCTTCGTTTCCCGAAGTTAAGACGGTGGTCTCTGAAGTAGGCCGTCCCGATGATGGAACCGACACGGGAGGATTCGGCAACACCGAATATTTCGTCGACTTGAAACCGCACGACGAGTGGCGCCCCGTATTTCACAAAAACAAAGAAGAGCTGATCGCCGCGATGAACCTTGCGCTGGAAAAGTATCCAGGAGCGATCTGGAACTTCTCCCAGCCTATCGAAGACAACGTGGGCGAGACCATGACGGGCACCAAGGGTTCGCTCGCGCTCAAGATTTTCGGAGATGACCTGAAACTTCTCGAGCAGAAGGGTGAGGAAGTCACAGCCGTCATGTCCAACATTCCGGGGATGCATGACGTCAAGTTGCTGCGGGATTTCGGCCAGCCGAATCTTGACTTGACGATCGACCGCCGCCAGGCCGCGCGGTTTGGAATCAACGTGACGGACATTCAGGACGCCGTTCAGACCGCAGTTGGCGGCAACGCGGTGAGCCAGGTGCTGATCGGTGAGCAACGCTACGACGTCGTGGTTCGATACCAAGCTCCTTTCCGCAATACCCAGCAAGCCATCGAGAAAGTTCGGCTGCTCTCGCCCACGGGCGAACGCGTGTCGCTGGCGCAATTAACAACCGTCGAAGTGAAGGACGGCGCCTATGACATTTTCCGCGAGGGCAACACGCGGTACGTCGCTGTGACGTTTAATGTGCGAGGCCGCGACCTGGGTACGACCGTCGAAGACGCGATCAAACAGATTGGCAACAAAGTGAAACTCCCGCGGGGCTACAGTCTTGGCTGGTCCGGCGAGTATGAAAGCGAGAAACGGGCGGAGGCGCGGCTAGCCTTGATCGTTCCGCTGACCATCCTCGTAATCTTCATCATTCTCTACACCATGTTTCGCTCGTACAAATGGGCGCTGCTGATTTTGCTCAACGTCGGTCTGGCACGCGTCGGCGGTTTCCTGGCTCTATTGATTACAGGAACCTATCTCAGCGTGTCTTCGGGCGTCGGCATGCTGGCTCTGTTTGGCGTGTCGGTGCAAACCGGCGTCATCATGGTCGAATACATCAACCAGCGCCGCGCCAGAGGCCACTCGATCGAGGATTCGGCCGTGGAAGGCGCGGTCCTGAGGCTTCGTCCCATCATGATGACCATGCTGGTGGCCACGCTGGGACTCCTGCCGGCGGCGCTCTCGCACGACATCGGATCCGATTCGCAGCGGCCTTTCGCGATCGTCATCGTAGGCGGGCTGATTTCCGATTTGCTGCTGAGCATCGTTCTGCTGCCTACGTTTTATGTCTGGATCGCCCGGGACGGCGACCAACTTCCCGCTCCGGAGGGTTCTTAAAGAGCTATGAGAACCAAGCTCACTAGTGTTCGCTTAAGCGCGCCATCGCCTTCCGCGGAAGGTCATTCTTCGCCGATGGGCCTTGACAGACGACAAACACCGATCGTCTGTCCCACTTTTGGGGTCAAGCTATGTAAGTATGTTTCCGCGGTAGTTAGCGTGTTCGGTAGCTTACTATTAGCGGTCCCGGCGTTCGCGCAGCAGGCACCCGCCGTGATTACGCTGGAGCAGGCCATCCAAATGGCGCTCCGGCACAACCACATCTTGCAGGCCGCGCGGACCACCATCCAACAGAACCAGGCCGCGGAAATCACCGCCAACCTA
>JBEKWZ010000222.1:0-5947 GCA_049512555.1 Candidatus Sulfotelmatobacter sp.
GAAAGGGATCGACGTTGCCAAGGAGGTCGAGGGCGCGCGTTTTCTGAAGTCGGTGGGCGTGGATGCGGTGAACATTCCCGACAGCCCGCGAGCCTCGGCGCGCATGAGCAACCAGGCGCTTTCGCTGCTGATTCAGCGCGAAGTCGGCATCGACGCGATTCTGCACTACACCTGCCGTGATCGCAATGTGCTGTGCATCCAGAGTGATCTGCTGGGAGCGGCCGCGGTCGGCATCAAGAATCTCATCTGCATCACCGGAGATCCGCCGAAGATGGGGAATTATCCGGATGCGACGGCGGTGTTTGATGTGGATGCAATCGGCCTGGTGAACATTGTCCACAACCTGAATCGCGGACTCGATCTGGGAGGAAATCCAATTGGCGCCGGGACGGGCTTTGTGATTGGCGTGGGCGCGAACCCGGGACTCACCGATATGGACGAGGAGATTCGCCGCTTTGAGTACAAGGTGCAGGCGGGAGCGGAATATGCGGTGACTCAACCCGTGTTCGATCTGCGTCTGCTGGAGAATTTTCTGAAGCGGATTGAAAAAGCAAACTGCCGGATTCCGGTGGTGGCCGGGATCTGGCCGCTAATCAGCGTGCGCAACGCCGAGTTTATGAAGAATGAGTTGCGGGTCTCCGTGCCGGACGCGATTCTGGAACGCATGGCGCGGGCGCAGACCCCGGAACTGGCCAGGGCGGAAGGCGTAGCCATTGCGCGAGAAATGCTGATTGCGGCTAAGCAGATGGCGCAGGGAGCTCAGATCAGCGCTCCGCAGGGGCGCTACAACCTCGCCGTGGATGTGCTGGAGGCGTTGGGAACTACGAAAGACTCCAAAGCGACCGTCTAGAGCTGCGTTATCCGATTCGAAGCGCAGCCATTGGGTCCACGCCGGCAGCGCGCCGCGCGGGAATGTAGCCTGCGGCCAGCGCGATCAGCACAAACAGGATTGCGATGCTGATGAATGTGAGCGGGTCCGTGGGGCTCACCTGAAACAGTAAGTCCTGCAGCAATCGAGTCACGGCGAACGCGCCACCGACGCCGAGTGCCACTCCCACCAGCGCAAGGCTCATCACTTGCCGGGCCACGAGCGCGAGGATGTTGTTTCGCGGTGCGCCCAGTGCGCGCCGAATCCCTATTTCTCTGGTTCGTTGCACCACCGAATAGGAAATGACCCCATAGAGTCCAATCACGGCTAGGAATGTGGCAACACCGGCAAACGTGCCTAGCAACCGCATCATCAAGCGGAGCTGACCTTCCGAATCCTCCGCCAGTTGCTGCATGGTGGAAACCTCGGAGAGTGGTTGATCGGGGTCGATTGCCAATACCTGTTTTCGAACCGAGTCGGCGGAGATTAGTGGGTCTCCGTTCGTCCGCACGGCCAGCATGGCCGACCCCGGTGGTTTCTGGCTGCAGGGACGGTAAACTTCTCCTCTCGGATCATCATCTCTGCCGGATTGACGGACATTCGCTGATATCCCGATGATTTCAACGGGTCGAAGGTCAGAGCCGATGAGGATTTGCTGGCCGATGGGGTCGGGACCGGCTGGATACTGCGGCCAAAAAAGGCGAACCAGGTTTTCGTTGACGATCACGACTGCAGCTGTTTGCTCGTTATCGTGAGCGGTGAATTCCCTTCCTCGTTTCAGAGCAATTCCTAGCGTGCGGAAATAGGTCGGGGAAATATCCTGAATGATGCTGATGGGCCGCTCGTTCAACGCTACGATCGGGGTTCCCGCCAGTTGCACCGGAGATCCCATCCAAGTGTCCGTCATCGGTAGAGTGAGGGATACGGTCGCTCCGCGCACTCCCGGCAGCAACTGGAGACGCTCGACAAGTTCCTGATAGAACGCTGCCCTTTTTTCATCTGTGTCATAGCGAGTCGGAGACAGGCCAATCTTCGCGGTCAGCAGCCCGGTGGGTTGAAACCCCGGGTCGACCCGGTAGACGCGCGCCAGGCTCTCGATGAGAAGGGTCGCTCCGATCAACAATACGATCGTTAGCGCAACTTGCCCAACGACGAGCAGACCGCGTGAACTGAACCGGCGACTCAGCTTTGAACCCGCCCCCGCTACGCCCTCGCCGCTTCCACGCAGGATGCGAGCCAGATCGGGTCGCGAAGCGGTCAGCGCAGGCATCAAGCCGAACAAAATCCCTGTCAGTATCGCGAGCGCGCCACCGAATGCGAGGACGAAAGCATCCACGCGGATTTCTCCCGCACGCGGCAGGTCGACAAACGTCATGCTGCGGATTCCGTTTACCGTCAGCTCTGCTACCGCAATACCCAGGCCACCGCCGAGGATCGCGAGGAGCATGCTCTCGGCCAGCAATTGCGATATGATCCGCAACCTTCCGGCCCCGATCGCGGACCGCACCGCGAATTCGCGAGATCGGGCCGTCGATCGCGCCAGCAGCAGGCTGGCGACATTCGCGCACACGATCAGCAGGATGAATCCAACCGCACCAAATAGTATCCACAACTTCGGACGGATGTCGGAGACGAGTTCTTCCCTCAGGGACTGAACGACGTCTGTCGAGTCCTCCTTCGCATCGAGCATACCTGGGTGCGCGGTGGCGTATTGTCGATTCAAGACGGCTAATTCGGCGTCCGCCTGCTGAAAACTGAGATTCGGTTTTAGCCGCCCAAATACGCCCAGAATCGGACTGAGAGCGCGGTGTTTGGCGTCGATCACCGACCACTCTGTCGGCCTGGTCACCCACGCATCCGCACCGGCAAAGGGAAACTGAAAGCCCGCTGGCAAGACGCCTACTACCGTGTGGGGCGTACCCGCCAGTGAAATCGTGCGACCCAGGATCGATGGGTCGCTTCCGAATCGGCGCCGCCAGAGTCCAGCGCTGATCAAGGCCACCGATTCCGCGCCAGGCTTATCTTCTTCGGTGAGAAAACTGCGGCCCCGCAGAGGACTCACTCCTAGAATCTCGAGAAAGTTTGCCGAAACCCGCGCGACTTTCAGAACCTCGGGCTCTCCGCTGCCGGAAAGCGCCATGTCCTCCTGGCCGTTGGCGAACGCCCCAATCTGGGAGTAAGAGCGGCTCGCTGCGGCGATCTCTTCGAACCGAATGGGTGTAGCTCCGTCGGCTACCAGCACCACCCTGTCCGGTTCGCGGTATTCAAGCGGCTTAAGCAGCACCGCACGGATCACGGAGAACATCGCGGTGTTCGCCCCAATCCCCACGGCAAGGATGAGAACCACCGTTACGGAGAAGGCAGGATTCTTCAGCATGGTCCGGATTGCGTACTTCAGATCCTGTTGAATGCTTTCGAAAAACATCGTTGTGATCACCAGGGCAAGCGTCTTTCTCCGAGTCGCTCCCAGCCTTGCCGGAAAACGGTTTGGCCACTCTACGACCTTCCGTTGTTCCGTTCAAGAACAGTTTCCCGAAGGGGTCCACTTATTTCGATCCATCCCACAAAAAAAGACTGAACTCTTTCTTTCAAAATCCTGCATTACACCGAGCGACCGAGTGAAACCGCGTTACTTAAGTTTGAAGAGTGCAACCAGCGAGTGGAGAAAATCGTTCAGCAACCGGACGAGGAAATCAAGGCTCCAAAGTGACGCATTCCTGACGTCGGCGGGCTGCGCTGTGCAAATCTCCGTTCGTCGGGATCAGAAAATCGTTATTCCGGTTCCGCTTCCCCCTCCGGGAATGAATGGTGCATTAATTTCGATGGATCGCATGAAAAAGACTGGACTCTTCTGTCAAAATCCTGCATTACAATAATAGACGGAGCGAAAACCCGTTGCCCAAGTTTGAAGAGTGCCTCCAGCGACTGGAGCAAATTGTTCAGGAGCTGGAAAAGGGAGAAGTCCCTTTAGAAAAATCTCTGACACTGTTTGAAGAGGGCATGCAACTTTCTTCGGCCTGCCGGAAAGAGTTGGAACAGGCGGAAGGAAAAGTTGAAATTCTGCTGAAGAAGAACGGGAAGCTTCAAGCTGAACCATTCGAGGCGCTGACAGAAAAGTCGCCGGCACGGCGTTAGTCGTGCGGATTTCTGACCGCGATTCGAGAGCTTTAGATGTCTGTGGTGTTGTGGTTCCCTCAGCCACCCCCGCAGCCCTAGTCCGATGTTGACGTCCGCCGTTGACGAAGGTTGAAGATCGGGGGAATTATGACGCAAAGTGTAGTCGTTCTCGAAAAAAATCCTGGAGTGGCCAGGTCCCTGGCCGGTGGTCTCCGCTCTCACTTTTCCGTGCATGTAACCCGGTCCCGCGAAGAATTGCGGGAAGACGTAACCCGAACCAATCCTCAAGCCGTGGTGCTCAACCTCGAGCACTGGCTGCTGGCCGATGTTGAAAGTCTGCACCGCGACTTCCCGACGCTACCCATCGTTTGCACCCACCGTGTACCGGACGAAGACATGTGGATGGCTGCGCTGGCGGCCGGAGCCAGCGACGTTTGCCCTGCGGATGACGTAACCAACGTGCTGACGTCGGTTCTGCGTAACACCGCGTTCTCGCGGACGGCCGTGGCATAAGTCGATTCTATGTGGAGAGGACGCCTGCGGGTGTCCTCTTTTTGTTTCAGGCATGCTTGCAGACATGGCCTGCAACGTTCAGGTCCCGCGCACCCCTCCACATCCGCCGCCTTGTTATACTCACTGCTTCATGCTTCAAGAGACACTCGAACAAGGACGGCAGCTCACTGACGCTGCGCTTGACCGGCTCATTCCGCTGGAGACCGAGCATCCCGAGTCCATCCACAAGGCCATGCGCCACAGCCTGTTTGCCGGCGGGAAGCGCCTGCGGCCCGTGCTGTGCATGGAGGCCGGGCGCATGGTGGCGGGATCGTTGCCGGCGCGCATCGAAGAACTGGGTGCGGCGCTCGAGATGCTGCACACCTATTCCCTGATTCATGACGATTTGCCCGCGCTCGATAATGACGATCTGCGCCGCGGGCGTCCAACCTGCCACAAAGCATTTGGCGAGGCCATCGCGATCCTGGCGGGAGATGCGCTGCAGACGCAGGCCTACGAGGTTCTGGCGCGGCTAAAATGCCCGGCCGAAGCCCGCGTGCGCATTATCGAGGAGATCGCTCACGGCACGGGAACCGTCGACGGCATGATTGGCGGGCAGGTCGTCGATCTGGAATCGGAACACAGGCGGCCGACGGCGGAGATGCTGGAGTACATCCATCGCTCGAAAACTGCAGCGCTGATCACGGCGAGCCTGGTGAGCGGCGGCTTATACGCCGGAGCAAAAGACAATCAGGTGGCGAAGCTGCGTGCCTTCGGATTGGCGATTGGTCTGGCCTTTCAAATTGTGGACGACGTGCTCGACGTGACCCAGACTTCGGAACAGCTGGGAAAAACTGCCGGCAAAGATACCGCGTCCGAGAAAGCAACGTATCCGGCGTTGTTCGGGATTGAAGCGTCGCTGGCCCGGGCGGACGCGCTGGTGAACCAGGCATTTTTGGAACTGGACAGCTTCGGCGAGCGGGCTGAGCCGCTGAAGGAAGTGGCAAGGTTTTTAGTGGAGCGAAAGAAGTGAAGGAGCTGATCTCAGACTTCAGACCTCTGTGCTCCCCTGCGGCCTCTGTGGTAAAAATTAGCGACGGCGATGGAGTTCGCCACCGCCTGCGCTGCCGACGCGCCGCACGCTGATGACTCCCACAGAATCGAATCCAATTTTTGTAGGAGTTCCGTCGTGAAAGATTTCCTCGCTATATCTGTCGCCGCGATCGTCGGCGCCAACCTGCGATATCTGATCAGCCGTCTCGCTGCCCGCGAATTTGGCCTTGTCTTCCCTTATGGGACTCTCGCCATCAACATTGTGGGCAGCTTCATCGTGGGCTTTTTCGTCATCTGGACGACGGAGCGCGTGCTGGTTGATCCGCGCTGGCGGTTGCTGGTCGTGATCGGCTTCTGCGGATCGTTCACCACTTTTTCCAGCTACGCGTTCGAGACCATGTCGTATTTCGAGCAGGG
>JBEKWZ010000223.1:0-5941 GCA_049512555.1 Candidatus Sulfotelmatobacter sp.
ACCTTGTATCCCTGTTTTTCGAGATACTGGCGCGCGAGGTAGCGCAGGTTAGCCTCATCCTCGACCAGCAGAATGGTTTCGGTGCCGGGTTCAACTTTGCGGTGCTCGGGTGGGGCGGCGAATTGCGCGACGGCTTCGCCGGTTGAAGCGACGCGCGGCAGGTAGATCTTGAATGTGGTTCCGCGGCCCATCTCGCTGTAGACCCAGATGTATCCGCCGCTCTGCTTGACGATGCCGTAGACCGTCGACAGGCCGAGGCCGGTTCCCTTGGTCCCTTTTGTCGTGAAGAAAGGCTCGAAGATATGGGACTGGGTTTCGGCGTCCATGCCGGCGCCGGTGTCGCTGACCGCGACCATGACGTAGTCGCCGGGGCGCAAAGGCGCGTGAACGCGGGCGTAATCTTCATCGAGCGTGACGTTCGAGGTCTCGATGGTCAGCTTGCCTCCCGAGGGCATGGCGTCGCGGGCGTTGACGGCCAGGTTCATGATGACCTGCTCGATCTGCCCGGCGTCGGCGCGGACGCTCCACAGATCTGGGCTGGGAGAGATGACCAGGTCGATGTCCTCGCCGATCATGCGGGTCAGCATTTTGACGTTTTCGGTCGCAACGTCGTTCAGGTTCACGACCCTGGGGGCTAGCATCTGCTTACGGCTGAAGGCCAGCAACTGGCGGGTGAGCGACGAGGCGCGTTCGGCGGCGCTGGCGATTTCCTGGGCGGGAGCGCGCAGTTGGGGCTCGTCCCCGAGGCGTTCGAGGAGAAATTCCGAGTAGCCCGAAATCACCATGAGCAGATTATTGAAGTCGTGGGCGATGCCGCCGGCGAGACGGCCTACGGCTTCCATTTTCTGCGATTGGCGCAGTTGTTGCTCGAGCGCGCGGCGTTCGGTCACGTCCTCGGCGAAGAGTTCAAAGACCATGCCCTCCCCGTCATTGGCCACAGAGCGGCCGGAAATGCGGACGCCGGTGGTCACTCCATCCTTGCGTTTCCATTCCGCGGTCAGGCCTTTGAAAGGAAGTGCAGAGCGAAGAAAGTCGGCGAGATCGAACCACTTGTCATGCTCGGCGTACAGTCCAAAAATGTGCTGGCCGATCAGCGCTTCGGCGGAAGCGTGGCCGAGCAGATCGACGAATGCCGGATTGGCGTCGAGAATCTTGCCGGTGGAATCGCAGCGGCAAATGCCGTAGGGAGCGTTGGTGACCAGCGAGCGGAAATTCAATTCGGAGCGTCGCAAGTTCTCCTGGGCGGCGCGCAAGGCCGCGTTGAGCCAGCAGATCAACATGGCGACGAAAAAGAACAGCGAGAGGCGGATGATGGCGGTGCGCAGTTCGGCCGGGCTGTGTTCATTGGCGAGCGTGAAGTAGGCGCCCACGGTGAGCGCGAACGCGGTTGCGACCACTCCGGGCTTCCAGCCCCCATACCAGGCGCTGACCATCACGGCTACCCCGAACAGGGCGAGGCGGCTTTCCGACACGTTGGTCAGCAGGATGGTGGGAATCAGCGCCAGGGCCGTACTGAGCACGGCTACGCCATACCGAAGAATCGGGGCTCGCGCGGGCGGAATGCGAAGTAGGGGGAGGGTTACTCGCATGTAACCTATCCTAGTTCCATAAGGGGAAACAGGATAGTTACAGGAGTACATTTCTGCTCTGCGAACAGGGTGTTTTGGCATGTCCCGTGGCGCGTGGCGGGAGGGCCAGTTGGACAGTGGCGGCGGTGGTACGTCCGCGACCCTTACTCCGCGACGGACGGAAGCGGACGCGCGTTTCGATGGGGGTATCGATCTGCCTCGCACTTGCGTCGCAAGGCATAAATCGTGACACTAGGCGGGGCGAATCCATTTCATGAATATTGGACTTTTTGGCGGGACCTTCGATCCGGTACATCGCGGACATGTGGCGCTGGCGCGGGCGGCGCTGCAGCAGTGCAAGCTGCATCGCGTTTACTTTGTGCCGGCCAACATTCCTCCGCACAAGCAGCGGCAGCCGCTTTCGCCTTTTGTGCACCGCTTCGCCATGCTGGCTCTGGCGACCTCAGAGGAAAAAGCGTTCGTGCCGTCGCTGCTGGAAGCTCCGGAGGAGGGTGCGACGCCGATTCGAATCAACGCCCGAACCGAAAAAGATCGTCAGGAAAAGCCGAACTACACCATCGACACCGTCCGCCGGCTGAAGCAGTCGTGCAAGGCCAGCGACAAGCTGTTTCTGCTGATTGGCATGGATGCGTTTGCCGACATTGCCAAGTGGCACCAGGCGGAAGCGCTGTTCCGCGAATGCGAGTTCGTGGTGGCCAGCCGTCCGGGATATTCGCTGGCCGATGTGGCGAACGCGCTGCCCGAGAGCCTGCGTCCGCGGCCGGAAGTGACGCGGCCGTTTCACAAGCAGCCAGCTACGGGAGATCTGGTGCTGCCGGGTGTGACCATCCACCTGCTGGCCGATCTGCATCAACCGGGCTCAGCAACGGCAATCCGCCAGGCTGCGGCGGCGGGCAAGGCGCTGGGCCGCTTCGTGGACGCGCCGGTCGCGGAGTACATCCGCAAGATGGGGCTATACAAATAGCCCGACGGCCGCGCGGATTGGCGGGAATAATTCAGTATGATGGAATCAGTCACCGGAACATTCGAACCGGTGCAAGCGTAAACCAATCAGGGCTGGCGTCCTTTTAAACCGCCGATGATGCAGGAGACTAATGGCTCAGAATCACTACACCACCAAAACCAAGCGACGTCCTAAGAGCAGCAATCGCAAAGATCCGGCCGCGGCCACCATGGCAAAGCTGCGCGAACTGGCAGCCGCAGAAGCGAAAAAGTCGGCGAAGTAATTTGGGTACCGCGCGTGTCGATTCGATCCGTCGGGTCAGTCACGGAGTCGGTTACAGGTCAGTTACAATGAGAGTCGCTTTCCAGCCCAAGAAGGAACAACGTACTACGGAATGAAGAAGAACGAACTCAGACAACAAATTTCCGCCGCCATTCAAGCCTGCCTCGAGAAAAAGGCCGAAGAACTCAGCATCCTGGAAATGGAAAAAGGGTCGGGAGCGTTCACCGACTACTTTGTGCTGTGCAGCGGGACCAATCCGCGGCAGGTGCAGGCCATTGCCGACGAAGTGGAACTGCGGCTGAAAGCTGCGAATCTCCGACCGGCGCACGTCGAGGGTTACAAGCAGGCGGAGTGGGTGCTGCTGGATTATGTGGACTTCGTGGTCCACGTGTTCTCGGAGAAGGCGCGGAAGTTCTACGATCTGGAGCGGCTGTGGAAGACGGCCAAGCGGCTGGAAGTTGCCGATTTAGAGGCCGCTCCCAAGAAGAAGAAGAAATCTGCCGCGCACAAGCCAGCCGTCGCCAAGCCGGCCGCTCCGAAAAAGAAGAAGAAAAAGAAAGCCTGACCACGGGGGCTAAAGCCCTCTCCGACCGCGAGGCTTTATCGCAGCGCTGAAAGCGCTGCGCCACCCAAAACCGTCGCACCCAAAACCGTGACACCCAAAACTCCGCCACCTAAAACTGATGACGTCTCCGTTAAACCGACGACGTGCCGATTAAACCAATGACGTCCCAGTCAAGCCGATGACCTCCCGCTCAGATTCCGCGCCGGATTGGGGAATCCAGTATCGCCTGGTTGCCTCGGAAAAATGGAAAGCCAAGTCAGGGGCCATGGGCCAGCCTGTGACCGATGCGTTCGTGGAGTACGCACAGCCGGCGCCTGGAATGCGCGTGCTCGACCTGGCCAGCGGGACGGGTGAGCCAGCCATCAGTCTGGCTTCTCGCGTGGGAGAGAACGGACACGTCACGGCGCTCGACCTGAGCGCTGACCTTCTGCAGATCGCGGTGCAGCGGGCGCAGGCGCGCGGGCTGAAGAATTTCACCACCCAGCAGGCGGACGCGCACAGCCTCCCATTTCCCGCGGATGGTTTCGATCTGGCAACCTCGCGCTTCGGCGTAATGTTTTTCGGCGATCCGGTTTTTGCCCTGGGGGAATTGCGGCGGGTGCTGCGGCCGGGAGCGCGGGCGTGCTTTCTGGCCTGGGGATCGTTCGAGCAGCCGTATTGGCAGAGCACGATGGGCGTGGTGCAGCGACATGTGGGCGGGCCGGTGCTGTCGCCCGACGGACCGAACCCTTTCCGATATGCCGAGTCCGGCAGCCTGTCGGCGGTGTTGCGCAGCGCGGGCTTCGACGCCGTTGAGGAAGAGACCAGGACGCTGCCGTGGACGTGGCCGGGCCCGGTGGAAGAAGTCTGGGAGTATTCGCAATCCGTCTCCGTGCCGTTTCGTGCCATGCTGGAGCGTGTGCCCGCGGAATTGTGGCCCAAGATTCACGCGGACGTGCATGCCGCGGTGCGGCAGTATTCGGACGGCGAGAAGATCGACTTCGGCGTGTCGGTCGTGCTCGCCTCAGGGAAAAAGTGAGAGACTGGGCACCTTGTGAAGATCAAGATTGCATGGATCGGGAAGACGAAGGAACCGGCGATTCAGGCGTTGACGGACGAGTATCTCAAGCGGATTTCGCGTTATGCGCCGGTCGAAGGAGTCGCGGTGCGCGATGAGGCCGATCTGCTCGCGAAATTCGGCGCAGGTGCGAAGAGCGGAGGCGCGAAGGGCGCGGGCACAAGCTCGACGAAGTCTACGCTGGTGCTGATGGATTCGCGGGGCAAGGAATTCTCATCCGAGCAGTTCGCTAAATTCCTGGGAGATTATCAGGATCGCAATCCGTTGCCGCTGGTTCTTGCCGTCGGTGGGGCCGACGGATTCAGTGACGCGGCGAAGTCCGCTGCGCAGAATGTGATCTCACTCGGAAAGATGACGCTAGCGCACGAACTGGCGCGGGTGGTGCTGTTGGAGCAGGTTTATCGCGCGTTCACGATTCTGAAGGGGCATCCGTATCATTCGGGGCATTGAGGCGGTGGCGCTGTCTGGAGGGCTTGACCGGGATTTTGAGTGTAATCGCCTGGTTTCAACAACTCCAGTAATGTACGCCGCAAAAAAGGCCGAGGGCTATGGTTACCAACGAACCTCGGCTCCGAACGAAGCCTCTAGTGCTTATCTTTATCGTCCTGCTTGTGACTCCAGTCGAAATATTGCTTCTGTTCGTCCTTGCTTCGCACCTTAAAATCCTTGTGGTCGTAGTGGTTTTCCGTCTCCCACTGCTGGTAACGAACAGTCTCGTTATTGTTAAAAGTGTGATAGTCAGCGTGATTAGCATCGTACGCACGGTAATAATGATTACCGCCGCAGCCAAGCGTTAAAGCGGGTACGACCATCGCGGCGCTCAACAACAGCGGAATAAAATACGCGTGTGCACGTCTCATTCTCAGTCTCCTTAAATCTCGATGTCAGCACTGTCAATTATGGCGAAAGCCGGAACCCAAGACTGATCTGTTGTGCTCACAATTGCATGAAAACGGAAACCTATGCCTCATGAGTCTCGGCCCAAAACGTGCACATTTGACCGGGAGTCAAAACGTGTAATCGCCTGTTTTCGGCAGTTGGCGAAACATCAGCGTAGAATCCATGCTTATGGGAGCTTCCCACAATGAGGCGGACAACGCTTGTTTCGATAGCATTCTGGATCGTGTTCATCGCTTCATTCGGACTCTACAAATACTTCCCCGTGATCGACTACGTCTGGGTTATCGCCCTGCGACTAGCTCTGCTTGCTCTGGCAGTGGTTACCCTCATCAGGGCACTCCGTCATCACAGAACGACCGGCGAATTTTCGTATCAAGGCTACCCGAAGTGGCTGCTGCGATTCTTGATTGACGAAGAAGACAACGCCGCAAGCGTGGACAAACCACGTTAGGTCAATGAGCGCTATGGCCTGGTTACATCAGTCACCACGCAACTTTGTCATTGCCTCGTCGATAATGGTGGCGATGCAAGACGAACATAAGGACGAAACGATGGTGCGTGCTGTACGTGGAGTGGCTTACGGCGTGACGGGCGCTTATGTCGGA
>JBEKWZ010000224.1:0-5929 GCA_049512555.1 Candidatus Sulfotelmatobacter sp.
TGCACATCGACGACCAGCTCATGGACGAGATGCAGTCGCTGAAGAAGCTGCTGAATCCATCGGAGATTTTGTTCGTCGCCGACGCCATGACCGGACAAGACGCCGTCCGCTCGGCCGAGGAGTTCCACAAGAAGTTGTCGCTGACAGGAGTTGTCTTAACCAAGATGGACGGCGATGCCCGCGGCGGCGCCGCGCTGTCGATTCGTCAGGTGACCGGCCAGCCCATAAAGTTCATCGGCGTCGGCGAAAAATATGATGCGCTCGAACCCTTCCATCCCGACCGCATCGTCTCGCGCATTCTGGGCATGGGCGACATTCTCTCGCTGATCGAGCGCGCCGAATCGCAGATCGACAAGAAGAAGGCGCAGGAGATGGCCACCAAGGCCCTGACCGGCGACGGCTTCTCCCTGGAAGATTTTCGCGACCAGCTGCGCCAAGTCAAAAAAATGGGATCGATGAAGAGCCTGATGGGCATGCTGCCCTCGATCGGTCCATTTTCCGGCCTGCAGAAAGCCGCCGATAATGTCGACGAAAAGCAGATCAATCGCGTCGAGGCCATTATCAATTCGATGACGTCGCACGAGCGCAACCATCATGAAGTGATCAACGGCAGCCGCCGCAAGCGCATTGCCCGCGGATCAGGCACCAGCGTGCAGGAAGTAAACAATCTTCTCCGCCAGTACGCGCAGATGAAAAAAATGTTCAAGCAGATGGGCAAGCCGAGCTTCGCGCGTCGCCTGGCAGGAATGAAGCTGCCGGGAATGTGAAGCGGAACGGATCAATATGCTGCCCAACGTCGTTGAACGCCGGCTTGGATCCTTTGAGCGGTTGGTGATTTTCGTCGCGCTTCTCTTCGCGTCCGTGGCGAACGCCCAGACCGACTCAGCCTTAAACGGAACCGTCACTACAAAGGATGGGCAACCGGTGGCCGGGGCATCCGTGGTCGGCAGCACGCCTAAGACTTGCTGCGCTTCAACACAGGAAACTGCGAAGACCGACGAGAAAGGGATGTTCCACCTCGCCCATCCCGGAGCCGTCGTGCACGTTTTCAAAGAAGACTTCGAACCGCAGACCCGCGTTGTTCAGTCTGGGACATCGCAAATTGTGGTGACGCTCTTGCCCTTGGGAAACGACCTTACCGCTGCACCTTGCCAGAAGCACCGACCGGGAACAAAGAGAATCGGCAGGCGCGTCGGCTTCGATGTGCCTCGCAAAAACGTTCAGGTACTTGGCGGAAAGACCGACGTCGACTACGTCAGGTACGTCATTAAACCGAAGACCGGGGACTCTTATCTAGAGCTCTGGTTCGGGCCATACGCGCTGAGCATGACGCCGAGCGACGAAGACTTTCTGAACTCGGTTACTTTCTCCGAAAGGCGTATCGTTTCCCCGAGCATGGGAGTCGTCGGTACGGACACGCGGGGTCAACTGCAGAACCAGGAAAAATGGCGGCAGGCTGCGGTTGTGGCCTCGGGCGGGGCGTCGTATCACGCTAAAACCGCCGAAGATGCCGCATTGTTCGATCGCATCGTCGATTCGATGTGCGTGGTGCCGTTCGGCGGCTCTGGAACTAAACAACCCGATCCACAATCCAAACCATGAAGTGGCGCTCCCTCGAAGAATCGGGTCCGGACACCGACACGCGATCTCTGCGCGAAATTTTCGCTGAGCGCAAGACGCTGATCGCGAAGTATGTTCCGGCGGAGACGCTGGCGATTCACGCGCAGGCCGTCGCTGAACTTAAAACTCAATCTCTCGCGGCAAACATTCTGCCCGCGGGTGCGAAGGCTCCGCCATTCGAACTTCCGGACCACGATGGCAAGATCGTTTCGTCGATCGGCCTACTCACCAAAAGCCGCTTGGTGATCTGCTTCATTCGCGGGCGTTGGTGCCCCTTCTGCGTCGGCCAGATGGAAGGGATGAACCTCATCCTGCCGCAGATTGAACAGGCCGGAGCGACGTTCGTCGCCATTTCTCCGCAGACGGTCAAGCAGTCGTTCTTCATGCATGATCAGCACAAGTTGCGCTTTCCGCTGCTTTCCGATGCCGGCAACAAAGTCGCGCGGCAGTTTCGGCTGACCTATCGTGTGCCGGCGCCGCAGGAAGCTGTGTATCGCCGAGCCTTCGTGAATCTTCCTTTCACCAACGGCGATGACAGCTGGGAACTGCCGATTCCGGCGACTTATATTCTCGACCGCGACGGCGCGGTTCTTTATGCTTCGGCGAATGAGGATTACACGGAGCGGCCGGAGCCGGCGGACATTGTCAGCGGAATCCGGCAATCGTAGAGACGTTGCTTGCAACGTCTCTGCCGGCGGCGCTACGAGCGTAGACGATTGCCGCGGTCGCCGGCAGAGACGTAACAAGTTACGTCTCTACGAATGCGATCACGTACACTGAATACTCATGCATTACATTTATGGCATCAACTCCGTGACCGAGGCGCTGAAGGCGCGCGGACGGGCATTCGAGTGGATCGGCATGGCCAAGGAGCGCCATGACATCCGCCTGCAGCGCCTGATTGAAGATTGCCGGCGGCTCGGCGTGAACGTGAAGTTCCTGGAGCGCACCGAGCTCGACAAGCTTGCGGGGAACGCCTCTCACCAGGGCGTGGTCGCGGTCACGTCGGCCAAACAATACAACGATCTCGACGATGTCATCAACGCCAAGCGCGCGGAATATTCGCTGGTGGTCGTGCTCGATGGCGTGGAGGATCCGCACAATTTAGGCGCAATCCTGCGCACCGCCGACGCCGCCGGCGCCAACGGCATCGTGATTCCCGAACGCCGATCGGCGAGCGTGACCGGCACCGTCACCAAGGTGTCGGCGGGGGCGAGCGAACACATGCCGATCGCCAAAGTCACGAACATCGCCCGCTCCATCGAAGACTTGAAAGCCCACAACGTGTGGACAGTGGGCCTGGACGAACGCGGCAAACAAACTTACTACGAAATGGATTACAACATGGACTGCGCGCTGGTTCTGGGCGGAGAAGGCAAAGGTCTGCACGATCTGGTGAAGCGCAAGTGCGATTTCCTGGTTTCGATTCCGATGCTCGGCAAAGTGCCGTCGCTGAATGTTTCGGTGGCGGCGGCGGTGGTGCTATTTGAAATCGTGCGGCAGCGGCGCGTCAAAGAAACCGCATCCAACCAGAAATGAAGTCACGCACGACGAATACCGGTTTGAAGACCTTGAGTCTTCTCTGTGTCCTCTGTGCCTCGGTGGCGAATTGTTTTTCTCTGGACCGCGAGGCGTTCAGCATCAGGAACTACGATCTCAACGTGCAGATCGAGCCCGAACAGCATCGGCTCGGGGTTCGCGGCAAAATCACTTTGCGAAACGATTCGCAGTCGCCGCAGAAGATTGTAGTGCTGCAGATCTCGTCATCGCTCGACTGGCGATCGATCAAGGCCGGCGAGAAGACTGTGCAGTTCGTCACGCAGCCTTACACTTCCGACATCGATCACACCGGCGGACTCTCCGAGGCCATCGTGACTTTGCCGCAGGCGGTCGCGCCACAGGGGACGGTCGAACTGGAGATCGCTTACGAGGGCGTCATCTTGCTCGACGCGACTCGCCTCACCCGTATCGGCACGCCCGAGGAAGCCGCGACCAGCACGGACTGGGACCAGATTGCCATGAATTTCACGGGGGTGCGAGGCGCGGGATATGTCGCGTGGTATCCGATCGCGACCGAGGTTGCGAATCTTTCCGAAGGCAATAGCTTGTTTGAGGTGCTGGGTAGGTGGAAATACAGAGAAGCCGGGTCGAAGATGCATTTGAGGTTTATGCCGGCCAGCGACGATCCCTTGCTGCCGCCGATTCTCTTCAATGGAGTCAGTTGTTCAGGGCCAGCGATGTACGAGCAGATGGGCGTTACGAAAGTTGGCCCCTCTGACTGCATGTATCAGCCGTTACGCCTGGACGCTCCTACTCTGGTGATTTCCGACTACCAGGTGTTGGAGCGCCCCGCGATCGAAGTCCGCTACCTGCGTGGCCACGACGTCGCCGCCACCAACTTCGCCGATGCCGCGGAGAAGATCGCTCCGTTCATTGCCGAATGGTTCGGGACTCCGCGCGAGCGGGCGAAGACAGCCGACCTTCCGGACCCTCACGCCGCGCCGTTTGAGAGTGGAGCACTCTTGCTCACGCCCTTGGCCAACGACGATCCCAAGTTGGCCGGTCTCGCGGCAGCGCATCAATTGACTCATGCTTCGTTCTTGTCGTTTCGTCCATGGATCGAAGAAGGTCTCGCCCACTTCGCGCAGGCGCTCTATCTCGAACGCGAAAAGGGGCGCCAGGCCGCGCTCGACTACATTGGACTGCATCGATTTGCGTTGAGCCAAGTCGATGCGCAGACCACCGTCCCCAGGTCAGAAGACGAAGTGAACCGATCGCTGGTGAACACAACTAGCGAGGAACTCTATCGCAGCAAGGCGATGTGCGTCTGGTGGATGCTGCGCGACATGGTCGGTGACGCCGCGCTCAAGAAGGCGTTCGCGGCCTACCGCCCCGAGCAGGACAAAGATCCTTCCTACATGCCGCGCCTGATTGCCGCGCAAACCCAGCACGACCTGGAGTGGTTCTTCGACGACTGGGTCTACCGCGACCACGGGCTGCCGGATTTCAAGGTGGAGTCTGCGTTTGCGCGCAAGACAATGACCGGCTCGTTCATGCTCACCATCACGCTCGATAATCTGGGGACGGCCGGAGCCGAAGTTCCCGTGGTCGTCAAGTTTGCCGGCGGAGAAGTCATGCGGCGGATGGAAGTTCGCGCGAAGAATAAGGCGGTGACTCGCGTGGAAGTTTCCGGGGCTCCGCAGGAAATTGTCGTCAACGACGGCAGCGTGCCTGAAAACAACATCAAGAACAACGTGTTTAAGATCGAGGCGACGGAACACACGGAACAATAGAATTCGACGTCGTCAGGAGGAGCGTTTGGCCTACATCCAATTTCTTGGCGCTGCGGGCACCGTCACCGGCTCAAAGCATCTGATCAATACCGGAGATCCGTCGGGCAAGAACGGCATCCAGGTGCTCGTCGATTGCGGACTCTTTCAGGGACCAAAAGAATGGCGCGAACGCAACTGGCGCGACACTCCGATTCCAGCCAAATACATCGATGCGATTATTCTGACCCACGCCCATCTCGACCACTGCGGATGGATTCCGCGCCTGGTGAAAGAAGGATTTCGCGGCGCGATTTACGCGACGCCTCCGACGATTGATTTGTGCGGCATCATTCTTCCCGACTCCGGCCACCTGCAGGAAGAAGACGCGCGCTACTACAACAAGACGAAAAAGTCGAAGCACGATCCCGCACTGCCGCTGTACACCTTCGAGCAGGCCCAAAACGCGCTGCAATACTTCAAGCCGGTTGCCGTGGGCCAGGATGTTACGCTCTCGCCGGAATTGTCCTTCCGTTTCGTTCGCGCGGCGCACATTCTTGGGTCGTGCATGGCTGAGGTTTCGCTGCGCACCAATGGACAGACGCGGAGGTTGCTGTTCACTGGCGACATCGGACGCGTGCGCGATCATAAAGTTGCGCCGGGCAAGGTGGTACATTCCGGCCCAGTCGAAGGCGAGACCGCGGACATGGTTGTGATGGAGTCGACGTATGGCAACCGCACTCATCCGAAAGAGGATCCCATGCCGGAACTAGCTGCGCTGATTTCAGCGACGGCGAATCGCGGCGGAAGCGTGGTCGTGCCAGCCTTTGCCATTGAACGCACGCAGAAATTTGTATTCCTGCTGAAGCATCTGATGGAGTCGGGCCAGATTCAGCGACTGCCCGTTTTCTGCGACAGTCCCATGGCCATCAAGGCGGTCGAGATCTTCCTCAAGCACGACGAAGAATACAGCGACGAGACGCGCGACCTGATCCGCAAGTATGGCTCGCCGTTGCAGTGGCCCGGATTTACGTTCGCGT
>JBEKWZ010000225.1:0-5918 GCA_049512555.1 Candidatus Sulfotelmatobacter sp.
GTGACGTCGCACTGGTCGTCCATCTCGGTGACGCCCGGCGCTAGATTCACGAGCTCAATCACTTCGCGGTCGATCAACGGCAGGTCGTTGATGAACCTGCGGTTGATGACCTGTCCGGTTTCCGCATCTTGGGTCTGGATGGCCTGCGCTTCCGCGCTGACCTGCACGGTCTGGCTGTTGCCGGAAACTTTCAGAGTCAGATTCGTCGTGGCGTTCTCATTGATGTCGACCTTGAACCTGGCGCTCACCGTCTTTCCGAAGCCTTTCGCTTCGGCCCACACCGAATACAATCCCGGCGGGATCGAGCGGAACAAATAGCGGCCGCTGCTGTCGGAGGTCGTGTTGAACGTATAGCCTTTTTCCTGGTCCACAAGGACGACCTTGGCTCCCTCGACTACAGCGCCCGAGGCGTCAGTCAGCACGCCGCTTACCGTGCCGAAGTAGGCTTGGCCGAACATCATGGTGGGAAATGCAACCACGGTCGCCACGAGCAAGCAGGCCGCGAGAATCCTTTGAGAACTGGTCTGTAGTTTGGAAGCGAGCAGATGCATCTTTCCCCCTTTAGTCGCAGTGGAACAGATACGACTCGACGCCGCCCGAGCGACGGTCGGGGAATATTAAACCGATTTAATGTTTTGCGCCAGCGGGGAAATCCTGACCAGCCACAAACTCCACTACCTCGCGCTCCGCCCAGCGCCCATCGTTCACGACATAATTTGCGGGAACGTTCGCAGCACAGTCCGCCGCATTGCCGTTGCGCTCACCCGAATTCCGTTCACCCAGATCTCTCTCGCCCGGATTTTTCTGACCCAGATTTTTCTGACCCAAGTTTTTCTGACCCAGGAAAGCGCAATGCCCGCCATCGTCGGTCTCGACGTAGGTGATGTTTGGATTCGCGGCGATGCGCCGCCGCGTCTCCGGCGTCAGCCGGATGAACGGATCATTCGCGGCATGAATGATCAGTGCCGGCACCGCAATCCGGTCGACCACATTGGCCGCCGCAGCCCGGGCGTAGTAGTCGTCGGCACTGGCAAACCCGCAGTAGTGGGCCGTGATGCGGTCATCGAACAGGCGCAGGCTGGAAATCCCATGCAGCCGCGACACTTCGAATTTTCCGGGAAACAGGCGCGCCTTCAGCCGCAAGCGCCGGAACAACTGCATCAGGAAGTAATACTCGTAAATCCGATTCCGCGGTTCGTGCAGCGCGTCGGCCGAGGCCGCCAGGTCCATCGCCGGACATACCGCCGCCACCGCTCGAAATCCCGGCGGAGCATTTCCGTCCCTACCCCACTCCCCGGCCAGTTTCAGCACCAGATTTCCGCCCATCGAAAACCCGATGAGGGCGAAGCGCGAGACCCCGTCGTTCTCGATCACGTTCCGCACGACCGCAGCCACGTCCCCGGACAGGCTCGAGTTGTAGAGCGTCGGCGCGAAGTAATCCATGCCGCCGCAGTTGCGCTGGTTCATAAGCACGACGTTCATACCCGCCGCCAGCCCGTTGCGCGCTACGCCCTGCATGTACTTGGAATCGGAAGAACCCTCGAGCCCGTGAACCACGATCAAGGTCAAGGGCCGGACGCGGTCCGCACCCTGCCAGTAACACCAGCAGCGCACCTTAATCCCCGGCGCAACCTCGACGAGGCGCTCCTCTGCCAGCGGCAAACGAATCTTGCGCGGCAGCAGAAAGCTGGCGATGGTCTGCACGTGTCCGCCGCCCAGCCAGCGCCGCGCGCGGAACGGCGCCCGCGCCGTCCACGCCGTTCGGCCCGAAGCACGCGGCATTTGCGAAGTCCCCACAAATTGATTCTAATGGAGGCAGACACGGAGTCGCCCATGCCCATCTTCGAATACATCTGCAAGGAATGTCATCACCAGTTCGAGGCCCTCGTCTACGGCAAGCAAAAAGCCGAGTGTCCCAAGTGTCACTCGACTAAGCTGGAGCCTCAGCTCTCGGTCTTCGCTGTGTCGGCAAAAAGCTCGTCGGCCTCCGCGTCCCCGACCCGCGCCTGCGGATCCTGCGGCGATCCCCGCGGCCCCGGCGCCTGCTCCCTGGGCGACTTGAACTAGGGGGACATGAACAAGATTGTGCGGACGGCCGCTTATTAAAGTTGCTGCCATCGCCCTCGCAAATCCATCAGGTTACCTGAGAGGTTACCGTCCCGCCCCTTAGGCCTTTTTCTCGCTCCCCTATGCACCACCGTACCCTGTCGGCGGACTGCGGCGCGGCATAGTCTTTGCGGATGGACTCCCCCAAACCGCAGGAACGGCGCGGCACTCGCTACTCTCTCAATCTTCCAGTCTCGCTTACGCTGGGCCACAAGAAAATGCACGCCCGCTCGGAGAACATCAGCCTAAGTGGAATCCTGCTTTCCAGCGCCTTTCTGATTCCCGAAGGTTCGGTGGTCGACGTGGCGGTTCGCGTCGCCGCCCTTCCCCAACCGGGCACGGAGATGACTGCTCGCGGCAAGGTGCTTCGAGTCGAGCCGAAGTCCACGGGAAATTTCTCCGTGGCCGTGGTGTTCGACCGGCCGATCGAGTTCAGCTTCGATCTGAAGAGCGGAGCTGGCGGCCAGATTGCAGCTAGCCGACTCCCCCAGCGGAAAAAAGCTGCCGCTGCCGGTGGGACGAACGTCGCGTCAGCTTGGCTGATGGAAACGTAAGCAAACTTTCGTTAACTTGGAGAAGTTATGCAGCGTAGGTTCTTAAAGATTGCCGCAGTGGCACTGTTGACGAACCTGGCCGCCTATGGGCAATCGCTTGGCGAAATTGCACGCGAGTATCGCGAGAAACAGAACGCCGAGCAAGCCTCCGGAGCGACGCCTAAAACGCAGCCCAAGATGATCACGAACAAAGATCTCCCGGCAAATCCGGAGGGGTACCAGGCACCGCGCGAGCCGCAGTTCTCGTCCGGCGAAACGACCTTCGGCAAAGCCGCTGACCGCTCTGCGCAGCGCCTCGAACAGCAATTGCTGGCCGAGCAACGCGTGGGCGAGCAATGGAAGCGGCAGATCGTGGAACAAGAAAACCGGGTGGCGGCGATTCAGGCGAGGATCGACCAGATCAACACCTCGATCCGTTCCGGAGGGGTAAGCCCCCAGGGACCATACAACCGGTATCAGGCGCTCCAACTGGAGCATGCCGCGCAGATGCAGATGCGCCTCGACGAGCAGAAGCGCCGGCTTGATGCCATGCAGGAAGCAGCGCGCCGCGCCGGCATGCACACCGCGGTTTACGATCCGTAGAGATCTTCTATATCGCCAAAGGTAAGCCCTCCCCGATTTCAGGACTCAGCCAGCGGCTGCTACACTTTCCTGCGATGCGCGTCAAAATTCTCGGCTCGGCCGCCGGCGGAGGATTTCCCCAGTGGAATTGTGCCTGCCCCAATTGCCGCGCCCAGCGCGCCGGAACCTTCCGCGGCAAGGCCCGCACCCAGGCCCAAGTCGCGATCAGCGCCGACTCGCGGACATGGTTCTTGCTGGGAGCTTCTCCCGATCTGCGCGCGCAGATCGAGGCCACTTCAGAACTTCACCCGCAGTTTGAGCCCGATAAAAAAGCTGTCCGCCAGTCGCCCATCGCCGGCGCCGTGCTCGCCAACGCCGACATTGATCATGTGCTCGGCCTGCTGCTGCTGCGCGAACTGCAGCCGCTCCGCATCTACGCCACTGACTCGATTCGCCGCATTCTGACGGAAGACAATTCCATGTTCGCCATGCTGCAACGTGTTCCGGGGCAGGTCACCTGGAGCAGCTTCGAACCGGGAAGAATCTTCCCACTCGAAAATCCCGCGGGCAAAGATTCCGGATTGCGGTGCCGTGCGCTCTCGCTCGGCACGCACTATCCCGCATACGTCGCGCCGCTGAGAAAAAGCGAACTCACCTTCGGCGAAGCTTCCCTGGGACTGATCGTCGATTCGCCGACCGGCAAGCGGCTCGCTTATATGCCCGCGGTCCCGCAGATCGACGACTCGCTCTTGAAGGAGTTTGATTCCGCCGACGCGCTGATCTTTGACGGAACTTTCTGGAGCGACGACGAACTGATTCGCATGCAAGGCAGCGGACAAACCTCGCATCAAATGGGCCACGTTCCCGTCTCTTCTGCCGAAGGCAGCCTGAGTAAGTTGGCGGGACTGAGCCGTCCACGTAAAATCTTTATCCATATCAACAACACGAATCCCATGCTGAACGAGGCTGGCCCCGAGTATCGGCAGGTGCGGGAGAGCGGCTGGGAAATCGCGGAGGATGGATGCCAGTTCGACTTGTAGAGGCCGGCGAATCAGACGGTCTGCTGTCGTTCGACGAACTGCGCTCCCGGATGCGAGCGGTCGGCGAGGAACGCTACCACCACCGCCATCCTTTTCACCTGATGATGCACGAGGGCCGCCTCAGCCGCGGACAGCTGCAGGCCTGGGCTTTGAACCGTTACTACTATCAGAGCATCATCCCGATCAAAGATTCGATCATCCTGTCACGCGGCACCGACCCGTTCTTTCGCCGCGCCTGGCGCAAGCGCGTGATCGATCACGATGGAGATGCGACCACTCATAACGAGGGCGGCATCCTCCGCTGGCTGAAACTCGCCGAGGCGGCGGGGCTCAATGCCGATCAGGTGCAGGCCGGAACCGGCATCCTGCCCGCAACGCGCTTCGCCGTCAACGAGTACCTCAACATCGTGCGCAGCCGCAGCCTGCTGGAAGCAGTCGCCTCGTCGCTCACCGAGATGTTCTCGCGCGACCTGATCACGCTGCGCATGGAAAAGTTGCGCGAGCATTATCCGTGGCTTTCCGGCGGCTTGGATTACTTCGAAGCGCGCCTGACGCAGGCTCCTGAAGACGCGAAGTTCGCCATCAACTACGTGTTCGAGAATGCGAAGACGCGGTCCGAGCAGGAACTCGCCATCCAGGCCCTGCGCGATAAGTGCGACATTCTCTGGGCGCAACTTGACGCGCTCTATTTCGCTTACGTGCAGCCCGGCTGGCCGCCGCCCGGCGCGTTTCAAGTCCAGGAAGAGGGATCCTGACCATGGCACTTCCTGCTGATACAAGTCAGCCGCGCCTCGCCGCCGGATGCCGCTGGGGTCCGGAGACTAACACCGGCAGCGAAGAGAACCGCATGATCCTCTTCCCCGAGGGCGCCATCAAGCTGCAAGGCACCGGGCGTCAGGTGCTGGAGCAATGCGACGGTCAGCGCACGTTTGGAGAGATCATCGCCGAACTGCAGAAACAGTTCAGCGCGGCAGATCCGGCGAAGATTCGTACGGACATCAGCGCGTTTCTGGAGCAGTTGCAGAAAAAGCGAATCGTAGATTACTAGTGGCCCACATGCTATAGTGTTACCAGGTAACACCTTTAAGCACCCATGCCGAAACCCTCGACAACCAGCCTGAAACTCGATACCGAGGTAAAGAAGCGCGTGCAGCGGCTGGCCGCTGCCCGACGACGGTCGCCGCACTGGCTGATGCGTGAAGCGATCGAGGAATATATCGAGCGCGAGGAGAAGCGCGAGCAGTTTCGTCAGGACGCCCTAAGTGCCTGGGCCCATTATCAGGCAACCGGTCAGCACGTCACCGCCGAAGACGCCGACGCCTGGCTGGCCAGGCTCGAAGCCGGTAAAGACGCCGCGCCTCCGAAATGCCGCGCCTGAGGTGGTCCCAAGCGGCGCTGTTGGATGTGGCCCGCCTTCACGCCTTTCTGGCTCCGAAGAGCCGGGATGCCGCCACGCGCGCCGTTAAGGCTATCCGGCACGGCGCCAAAGCGCTTGCCAAGCACCCGGAGATGGGCCGCCCAGTCGAAGAAATGCCGCCAGAGTTCCGCGAATGGGTCATTGATTTCGGACATGGCGCCTACATCGCGCTATATCACTATGACGGAAAAGAAACCGTGATACTGGCGGTACGTCACGGACGCGAAGCCGGATATTGAG
>JBEKWZ010000226.1:0-5905 GCA_049512555.1 Candidatus Sulfotelmatobacter sp.
TCGCTTTCCCCGGCGTACAAAACGAAGTATGTCCCGGTAAGGGATGAGGACGGCCAATGGAAATCATCGGTGTACTTCGAATGCCATTACTTCGACGTGTCGTTGGATCCGACTACTGGCTTGCCGCTATGGGCGGCGAAGAGTCACGTTGACCTCGACGGTGAAGCCAGAAAGATCGACGGGCGGTGGTTGTTGACGAAAGTCACCTCATCCGCCGTTCCAGTTCCGGTTCCGTAAAGCGACACACTCGGTGCGATAAGACAGGTCCGGCATAGCAACTACAAGCCGTAACGCAAAGGAATACCCATCACTAGAATGAAGGCAGCTCGAATCGGGCTGCCTTTTTTTGTGCGCCGAGCATGTTCGTTGTTGCTGGCGTACGCGCAGGGATGCCAGGAAGCTGGCGATCCTTTCGTATCAGGGCATCGCTTTTAGCTAAGCCGCCAAAGGGAAGCCAAAGTGTGCAGCTTCAGCCGCTGAGGCCCGGCTCGACACCAGGCTAAAGCCCTGTTGTGGAGTGGGCAGCGGTCTGGCATGCCTGAAGGCGACCCTGATACGACTCTCTCACTTGGCCGTAAGAAAACGGACGATCTCGCGCATCACGCGGTCTGCCTGATCGGTCTGGAAGAGGAACTGAGCGTGTGCCGAACCCTTGAGAATGATCAACTTTTTTGGGTGCGGAGCTTTCTTGTATTGCGCGCGAATCCCTGGCAGGCGGGGCCCATCCCCGCTGGCATCGTCGCGGGCCACGATGAACAACGACGGGCACTTGAGCTTGTCCGCCGGTCCGCTCGGCGCCGAGCCGAGGAATACCAGGCGATCGATCTCGCCCGGGTTGGAAGCGATCGAGGCATCACCGGCGGCCCATCCTCCCATGCTGGCCCCGACTGCGGATACGGTTTTCGCACCCGACTTTCGCAGGTAGCGGACGGCGGCCAGCACATCCTGGTAAAGAGGCGCGTCCATGGGATCGGAGTCGCCCGGGCCCCGCGATTTACCGTAGCCGCGAAGGTCAAGCGCCAGGACTTGAAATTTTAAATCCGCCAGCACCTGAGCTTGTTTCTGCCAACTTTCCTTATTGAACTGGCCGCCGTGGACCAGCACAACCGCTCGATCGCCTTCGCCATAAATATCAGCGTAAACGAGGCCGCCGTCTTCGGTCGGAAACGACACGGTCTTCTGTGCGGCGGCTTGCCCCGTGAGCAACAACGCCAGAATCATGGGAACGAGCTTGGGCACGCTGAAAAATGTACCACTCTGTGAAGCGGAGTCAATGATTACTGCAGCGTATGGCTCGATGGCCCTGAGCCGGAACCGCCGCCGCTGATGTTGTAGCGTTTCAGTTTGCGATAGAGTGTGGCGCGGCTGATGCCGAGCATGCGGCCGGCGAGGGCCTTGTCGCCGTTGACTTGTTCGAAGACGCGCTGGATGGTGGCGCGTTCGATGTCTTCGAGGTCGGTGGTGGACATGGGAATCCGTGGCGATCCGGCTGCGGCCTGCGCAGCGGCGAGATCGGGATCGAGCACGGTCGGACGATTCACCGGCGAAGCCGCCGGGCTTGCTGCGACGCCGACTGCGGTTCCAGCCGATCCCGCGGCAGCTCCGGAGGCGATGGCCGGAGGAAGGTCGCCGAGGTCGATGATCTGTCCGTTGCCCAGCGCGACCGCGCGCTCCACGCAGTTTTCCAACTCGCGGACGTTGCCCGGCCAATCGTATTGCATCATGGCTTTCATGGCGGCGCTGGTTACGTGCAACTCCGAGCCCGGAGCGTAGCGCTCCAGGAACCAGTGCACCAGCATGGGCGTGTCGCTGCGGCGCTCGCGCAACGCGGGAACATAGAGAGTGACAACGTTGAGCCGAAAATAAAGATCTTTGCGGAAGGTTCCGTTTTTATAAGCGGCCTCGAGATCGCGGTTGGTGGCGGCGATGACGCGGACATCGACCTTCATGCGCTGGTTACTGCCCACCGGGCGAACTTCCTTTTCCTGCAACACGCGCAGCAGTTTGGCCTGCAATTCGAGCGGCAGTTCGCCGACTTCGTCGAGAAAAATCGTTCCGCCGTCGGCCGCCTGAAACAGTCCCTGCTTCGATTTCAACGCCCCGGTGAAGGCGCCTTTTTCGTAGCCGAAGAGTTCGCTTTCGATCAGCGTGGGCACCAGCGATCCGCAATCGACCGCCACGAAAGGCCGGTTGGCAAAGGCGCCGCGGAAGTGCATAGCGCGGGCCACGAGTTCTTTTCCGGTTCCACTTTCCCCGTAGATGAGCACCGGGGTGCGCGTGTCTTTCAGGCGTGCCACCATGCGCAGCACATCCTGAATTTTCGTGGACGATCCGATGATGCCGTGAACAGCGGTTTCCGTATCCATGCGCTGGCGCAGGAATTCGTTCTCTTCTACCAGCCGGATTTTTTCTGCCATGCGCCGCAAAAACAGCCGCAGCTCTTCCAGCGGCGAAAACGGCTTGGTGATGTAGTCGTAGGCCCCTAGTTTCATGGCCTGGACAGCGGTTTCAATCGACCCATGCCCGGTCATCAACGCAACTTCGGTGCGCGGCAGAAGTTTTTTTACTTTTTCCAGAAATTCCAGCCCCGACATGTGCGGCATCACCATGTCGCTCAAGACCATGTGCACCGACTGCTCTTCGAGCAGGGCCAGCGCCGATTCGCCGCTTTCCGCTTCCAGGCAGACATAGCCGAGCGCCTCGCCCACGGTGACGCAGAGTTTGCGGATGCTCTGCTCGTCGTCGACGATCAGCAAGCGAATGCGAAGATCATCTTTGCTCGATGCGTTGTTCATACTATGTTGCTCACTCGGCCTTCCCAAACGTCTTCGAGACGATATCGATAAACGGCTGCACGCGAAACGGTTTCTCCACGCAGGGGGCGCCGGTTTCCCGCAACGTGGCGACGGTTTCCTCGTTCGCAATGTCGCCGGTAATAAAAATGATTCGCGAAGCCAGATCGGGCCGGTGCTGCGCAATCCAGGCGTGCACCTGTCCGCCGTCGACTCCGCCGGGCGTGCGCATGTCTGACACGATCCCCAGAAAGCTGCCGTTTTCGAGCAAGCGCAGGGCGTCGACGCCCGACTCGCAGCAAACCACCGGATATCCGCTGCGCTCGAGAGCGGCTTGAACGTAGGCCATGACGGCGGGTTCATCCTCGATAAGGAGGACGGGCAAGGGCTGAAATTTCAGGGCAGGTAGGCTCATGGTTGTATCACTCCCGCCGCCACACCCTTCGACGCGGTGTGGGGCGCTGCCGGCAGCCGGACAATGAACGTGGCGCCCGGCCGGTCCGTGTTGTTGTGACAGAGAATTTCTCCCCCGTGTTCTTTCAGAATCCCGTAGCAGATACTGAGGCCCAGGCCGGTTCCCTTCCCGACCTCTTTGGTGGTGAAGAACGGGTCAAAAATCTTATCAGGATGAGACACGCCGTTGCCGTTGTCGCGGAACGAGACTTCGACGGCGTCCCCGGCCTTGGTCGACATGATCTCAATGCGCGCCGGGCGGCCGACTTCATGCACGGCGTCATAAGCATTGTTAAGAATGTTGAGAAAAACCTGTTGCAACTGGTGGGCATCGCCCATCACCTCGGGCAGTTCCTGATCCAGGTGTTCGACTATGTCGATGCCGTGGTTGGTGAAGTCGTAGGAACGCAATTGAATGGTTCGTTGCAGGATTGTGTTCAACTGCACGGCGCTGCGCTGCGGTGGCATCTGGCGGGCGAAACTCAACAGGTTCTGCACGATCTGCTTGGTGCGCTGGGCTTCCTGGAGAATCACGCGCAGATCCTTGCGGGCGGTTTCAGGCAACTCCTCGTTCTCCATCAGCAGGTCGGCGAAGCCGAGGATCGCGGTGAGCGGGTTGTTGACTTCGTGCGCCACGCCTGAAACCAGTTGTCCGACCGCCGCCATTTTCTCGGCATGCACTAATTTATCGCGCAGCACGGCGGAATCGGTAATGTCGGTCAGCACCACCACGATGCTGGTGACCGTGCCCTGCTCGTCGCGCATGGGGCTGAGATTGGCCGAGAACTTTCCTGCCGGGCTGTTGCGCCGCACAATTTCTAACTCCAGATTGTCGACTTGTTGGCTCTCGAGCGTGCTGCGCAGAGCATCGGCCAGCGGGCAGACGTAAGCGGATGCGGCCAGTTCGAGCAGCGGACGCCCCAGTAGTTCGCGTTGTTCGAATCCGGCGTCATACCAGCGGCGGTTGGCATAGCTGATCAGACCGGCGGTGTCGGCCACCAGAATCAGGTTCTGGGTATGGTTGAGAATCTTGCCCGAGAAATCGCGCTCGCGGTGCAGTTCCGACTGGTAGGTGCGCAGGCCGGTGACATCCAGCATTAAGCCGCGAATCTGCAGGATGCGCCCGAGACCGTCGTACAACCCGAAAGCGTTGATCAGCACGTGAATCGGCGAGCCATTCTTGCGCCGCAGGGTGGTTTCGAAATTGCGCAGGTGGCCCTGCTCCTTAATCATCTCCAAGTGGCGCTCTTGCTGCCCGGGAGAAAGATACAGTTGCGTGGGAATATCGATCTGCAGCAATTCTTCGCGGTTGTCGTAGCCCAGCATCCGCACCATGGCGTCGTTGACTTCAATGAAGCGGCCGCCGGGCGTGCTGAAGAACAGGCCCTCCTGAATATTGTCGAACAGTTCGCGGTAGCGGCGCTCGGCCTCGCGCCGGTCGGAAATATCTTTCAACACGTGAATCGTTTGCGGGCCTTCACCGGTCCCGCCATGCACGCGCGAAGTGGAGACCAGGTAGGTTCGATCGAACACCGGGTGCGCAAATTCGTCAGAGTCCTCGGCCATGGAGCGGCAGAACGGGCACGAATAGGACGCAGTGTCGCTAGTCAAGGCCATGAGCGCCCGCATATTCACGCCGATCAACTCCGCCGGCGGCACGCCAATCATTGCGGCCAGGGAGCGATTCACGCGCAGCACCTTGTCGGTCTCATCATGCACCACGATAAAGTCGGTGATGGCGTCGAATATCTCCATCCAATGGCGGTTGGCCTGCTCGATGCGGGTGAACAGCCGCGCATTCTCCAGCGCCATCGCGCCATGAGCCGCCATGGTCTCAAGAAAGACCCGGTCTTCAGTATCGAGCGGCGACGAGCGCCCGGAGAGGCAGAGCAATCCAGCCAATTCCCCGTTCGCGCCGGCCAGGCGCACCAGCGTGCATTCGCCCCACTGCAAACGGGAAGCCGCCTCGGAACCCAATATCTGTTCCGCGGACGCGCGCGCCACAGTCTCAGTATGCTTTGCCGCGAACTCGGCCAGAGCCGCGCCCAGAGCGCGCTCCAGCCCACGCTCTAGCGCCGGCTCAGGATGTAGCTTCGCCGCTGAACCCTCCGCAGGCGTGACGGCACGATTTTCTTCAGACGGTGAAGTCTTGAGTCCAGTTTCTGCAGTAGAAACAAGTGCGACGGAGCTCTCGGCAGGCGCGTCTGCCCCGGTGTGCAACGCAGCCACCTGCCAGCGGCCCTCCTGCAGCAAGGCCAGCAGCCCTGCACGGGCGCCCATCGATTCCGCAGTCCGAGTCACAAAGCGCCTCGCGAACTCGGGCAAATGCAGGGTGCCGTCGATTTCGCGAGCCAGTTCGATCAGGGCTTCCGCGCGACGACGGTGCTGCTCCGAAAGATGCAGATTGCGGGCCGATTCCAAAACGACCGCAGCCTGATTCGACAACGCCCGCGCGCGGCGAATGTCCTCCTGCGAAATGCCTGCGCCGTCCAGACGGTCGATCACGCCGAACATTCCCAGAACCACTCCGCTTGCGCCCAGCAGCGGCACGGCAAGGAATTGCTGCACTTTGTATTTCGTAACCAGCTCGAGGTTGATTCCAGGAGTACGGCTGGCCTCGTTGGTCCAGAAAACTTCTTTGGCGCGCAGGGCGCGAGTAG
>JBEKWZ010000227.1:0-5899 GCA_049512555.1 Candidatus Sulfotelmatobacter sp.
CCTGGTCATATTCCGCCGTGGAACCTACGTTTACATGCTTGACGTCGAAGAGACGAGTGCATCATCGGAGACGAACAAAACCGAGAAGAAGGATGAGCCCGCCGAGGACTGGACTAAGTTTGCCGATAGGATCAAGCCCTTCTACGAATCTATCTCGTTCACCGACTAGGTGGTCTGGCGTGCAGGGGAATAGGAAGTTCACCACCGCTCGGCGGTGGCTGCACCGGACGGCTCGACTTTTCGGACGGCTTCCTCAGGGCAGCAAGGTTTGACAGTTCGCGGACGGCCTGTAGAATAGAGGGGTAGGTCTTCCTGACACGGCGACGATGGGTCGCCGCTGCTATGTAGGTTCACTTGCCATCGTGGCGGAATTGGCAGACGCGCATGGTTCAGGTCCATGTACTCGCAAGGGTGTGGGGGTTCGAGTCCCTTCGATGGCACCATTGATTTTTTTTCGCCCCTTCGGGGCTGATTTCATCTTTCCATTTAATCGACCCACGGCTGACGCCCCTTCGACAGGCTCAGGGCAGGCTGTGGGCTGCATTCTTGCGCCGCTTCGCGGCTTGCGGGCGCGATCGTCGGTTGGCGGCGGCGAAAAAGCAGGTCCCTCCATTGCGCCGTCGCTGGCGCTCCGGCTTCGGTCGGGATGACAATGGATTAGGAATATTGCTGCAGACGTGAAAAAGGCGATCCCTGGTTGGAGATCGCCTTTTTGCAATAAGGGGATGGTCTACAGCGGCTGGACGTTCTCAGCTTGCCAGCCCTTGGGGCCCTTGGTCACGTCGAACTGCACGGTCTGGCCCTCTTGCAGGCTACGGAAGCCGCCCGCTTGAATCGCCGAGAAATGCACAAAAACGTCTTCGCCGGACTGGCGGCTGATGAAGCCGTAGCCCTTCGCGTCATTAAACCACTTTACTGTTCCTTGTTCTGCCATGGTGTTAGGTGTTCCTTTTTTTGTAAATCGATTTTACGCTGGAGAGATTCGGAGGTACTGCGAGAGGTTACTGGCTGTTGAAGCAAGAACTGCTCACGTCCGATTCGGACTAACGTACAAGATCATGTTACGCGTAGAATAGAAGAATAGCAAGCTGGAATGTGAAAGCGGCCTAGTCAAGAGCGGACGAGCAACTTCCCGCTTGCGAGTTTGCATGAGGAGGGATTATGCGAAAACACCAGTTAGCCCTCTGTCTTCTGGTTTTGTTCCTGGTTTCCTCGCTGGCGCTTTCCTGCGGAACAAATTCGCAGTCTGGGCCGGGGCAACTGCAGGCCATCACGCTGAGCCCAACTGCGGCCGATGCTCAGGATTATCCGGGCGGGCAGGTGCCGTTCGTAGCAACGGGTGTTTATATGAATCCGGCGCACAGGGTCACGCCGCAGCCGGCGCTGTGGGGTGCGTGTCAGCAGAACGCGCCTACTAGTGAAGTGTCAGTTACGAAGGCGGGCGTGGCGCAATGCGCCAGCGGAGCCAGTGGGTCGTATATGGTGTATGCATTCCAGCTGACCAACTGCACCGCGCTCACCGCGTGTGGTGGAGGATGCACGGTGGTCGGCAGCGCGCAACTCACCTGCCCATAGTCGTCAGCGTCTCTTTGTCTCTTTGCGCAAGATGTGGCATGACCCGCCACCGGTTTGCCGGGCAGGATGAGGGCAAACAGCGTATACTTGAAATACTTAACCTCGAAGACCTAAGCCCTATTTACGCCTTCGCGATTGAGAGATCGAGAGGCGTCTTTTCTGCGGCAGGGGTGTTCCTGAACAATTCAGTCTTGACTTTGTGATCGGGGATGGGCAGGACGGGTCTGCTTGATCCCAAGACCTGGAGTTTGAGGAACATGTTTTGGCGAGCCGATTTTGATTGACCAAGTCGTCGGTGTCACGTTCATCGCAGTCCACGTAAGCAGAAAAACCGTTTCGTCAACCTGCCCGAACGACAGGAGTTCAATATGTCCAGAGTTAACGGCGACAAGTCGAGGTTCAACCGAGTGCGGAAGCAGAACGCTGCGAAGCGCGCGCGAAACCGCAAACTTCTGAAGAACGCGGAACTGCAAGCCAAGCCAGTCACAGCGGCAGCGGCCAGTGAGTCGAAGCCGGTGGTGGCGTGAGCGCTCCGCTCGTTGGGATGCCGGTTTCCGCGGCGCTGCCCAGTAAGCTGAAGAGCAAACGCGTGTTGCTGCTGGATGCTTCGGCGACCATGCGCGACTTGCGCGCCGAGTCCATGAGGAAGCTGGGCATGGAAGTGGATTGTGCGGCCGACGTTAGCGAAGCGCGGTCGTGGTGGCGTGCCGATCTTTACAGCCTGGTGCTGATTGACATGGAAAACGGGCTGGGACACCGGGACCGGTTTTGTGACCAGATGCGCCGGGCCACGCCGCCGCAGCAGATTTCGTTTCTGGTAGGGAAGCCGGGTTATCTTGCGGATGCTCCCAACGCCGACAGAGCACCGCGGGTTGCGGCGAGTGGAGATCAGACTCCCTGGACCGACGTCAAGACTGCGCTGGCAGCGGAACTTCCTGGGGGAGTGTCGCAACGCTGGGGGATCCTGGAAGCTTCGCGGCGGATTTCGGCGGTGCGGTCGCTGTCGCATGCGCGCTCGAAGGCGACGCAGGACCGGCCCTTCGTGCCGCGCGATCTGGAAACCAGGGAGTTGAAACGGGCCGCGGCGGAATCTAAAACCTTAGGACCCAGAATTCCGGAACCCAGAAGTTTAGAAACCCGGACTTTAGATGATTTACTCAGAGAGGAACTGCAATGAAGAACCTTTACGTTGGTAATTTGCCCCACAGCACCACCGAGTCGGAATTGCGAACGGTTTTCGAGGCGCACGGTGCGGTGGAAAAAGTGAGCATCGTGACGGATCGAGAGACCGGGCGAGCCCGGGGTTTCGGGTTCGTGGAGATGACCAATCCTGCCGAAGCCGATAAAGCCATTGCGGCTCTGAATGGAACCGAGCTGGGCGGACGCGCGTTGAAGATCAACGAAGCGCAGCCTAAGACGGACCGTCCCAGGGGCGGTGGTGGAGGCGGTGGGGGCAAGAAGTTTGGTGGTGGTGGTGGCGGGGGACGCGGGCGCGACGACTATCAAGGGCATGCTCGGCAGCCGCGCGAACCGCGCTGGTAGTTTTTCGGAAAGGCTCCGGCACGTGAAGGCGGCGGAAGCAATACTTCAGAACCAAGAACATAAGTAAAGAACATAAGCAATAAGAACCAGGAGGAATTGTGAATGCCACGAGGACGATCAACTTTTACTAAACGCCAGAAGGAACAGACGCGGCAACAGAAACAGCGCGATAAGGCCGAGCGCAGGGTGCAGCGTAAAGAGAACAAGCCGGAGGGCGAAGCGGTCGATGAGATGCAGGAACTGCGCGAGCTTGCGGAAGCGCAGGCGGCGCTGTTCCGCATCGGGGTTGAGGATGAACCCGGAGCGCCGGAAGTGTTTTTGCCCAGCGGCAAGATCGGACAGTAATTCAGGTTGGGGGAATCGCCGGAGCCTCAGGGCTCCGGCGATTTTTTTGGTATCGGTATCCCTGACCCACCCGTCCGACGGTCATTCGGAGCGCAGCGCTTGCATAACATCGACGCGCGCCGCGCGTGCCGCAGGCAGCACCGACGCGATAATCGCGACCGCCATCAGCACGAACGCAGAGACAAACACCGGCAATGCGCCCGGCATCTTGACATCCAGGAAATACCTACCCGCCAAACGCGCCAGCACGAATCCGAATGCCGCGCCTGCCAGGACGCCCGCCACAGCCATCACGGTGCCCTCTGCGATCACGCCCTTGAGAAGTTGTTGCGGCTCCGATCCCAGAGCCAACCGGATGCCGAATTCGCGCGTCCGCGCGCTCACCGAAAACGCCAGCACACCCGCGACGCCCACCACTGCAATCGCCAACGCGACCGCCGCGAACACGCCAAACACCAGCGAGTTTAAACGATCCGGTGTGAGCACCTCTGCCCGAATGTCTTCGAGAGTGGCGGCGCGCTCAACCGGCTGATCGGCCGACAGGGCGCGAATCGTGCGCGTGACCGACGGGGCCAGCGCATAGGGATTTTCACCCGTGTGAATGAAGAGACGACCGCCAAACAGCGGACCCTCGTCAAGAGGGCTGTAAATAGTGAGCGTGGATTCAGGAACGACGTGTTCGTCGTCAATGTCGGCCGTGACCCCAATGATTCGGTGCGGCGCGAGAAGACGCGCCATTTCGAGATCGGTCCCGCCGAAGTATTGCAGCACGGGATCCGTCCAATAGACATGCCGATTGACCGCATCCTGGTTGGGGAACATGCGCTGCGCGAGACTCGCGCTGACGATTACCACGGGCTCTTCAGTTTTATTGTTCTGACCATTCTTATTCTGACCGTCATTATTCAGACCATCGAGCGCATTGAAATCGCGGCCGGCAATGATCGGAACGCCAAGCGCCCCAAAGAATCCCGGAGAGATGATACGCCACTGCGCACGGGGGTCCTCAACGCCGGAGGCATGGACGTGTCCGTCGCCGGAGAATTGCAGACCGGGAGCGGTGGGGCCGCCGGCATCGCGCCAGGGAACGACATTGCCGAAGGCGGTCTTACTCACGCCCGGCAGGGTATCAATGCGACGTATCGCTTCCTTATAGAAATCGACGACCTGCTGCGGTGTCTTCCCATTGGACATAGCAGGAACATCGATAGCCAGCACGTGCTGCGTGTCCAGTCCCGTCTGCGTCCTTTGCAGCGCGATCAGCGTAGTAATCAACGTACTGGCGCCGGCCAGCAGCACGAAGGACGCGGCGATCTGTGTCACCGCGAAGATCCGCTGGCGGCGAGTGGTGCTGCCGGTGATCCGTGCACTTCCGCTCGACAGGCTCAGTCCACCCGGGGTGCCGGAAGACGTGCCGGAGGAGGGCAGACGCGGGACAAATGCGAGAATCACCGCGGCGACGATAGCCAGCGCTGCTCCGACCCAAAGCAAGCTCGAATCGACTGTGAAGTCGAGAGCACGGACGGAGAAGCGCGAGGCGTAGCGGGCCAGGACGGCCACCATCGGCTGCGCGCTCATGACCCCGAGTGCAGCGCCAGCTCCGCAGAGCAGAAGGCTTTCGGCCAACAGCATGCGGCGCAACGCGCCTCTGCTCGCGCCCATCGCCACGCGCACCGCCAGCTCACCTTCGCGGCGAACCGTCCTTGCCAGAATAAGATTTGCAACATTGGAGCATGCGATGATGAAGACCAGCCCTGAAGCTGCGAGCAGCACCAGCAGCACGGTCCGGGCGCCCGACGTAATCTGGTCACGCAGCAACTTCACTCCGATTCGAAAGTCCGCTTCCTGCGAATAAGCTTCGGGATGCTCCTTCTTCATCGCGGAGTAGGCGGAGAGCAACTCCGCGCGAGCCTGATCGACGGTGACTCCGGGAGCGAGACGGCCGAAAAGCTCAGTCATGCGATGGATGCGGCCAGTGACCATGGTTGCGGAAAGATGATGCGGACTGGTGACCACGTTGGCGATGATCTCTGTATCTTGGGGATATGGAACGCAAGGCTCGAGGACGCCAATGACGGTCGCAGAGCGATCACCGATGCTACCCAGGCGAACGGTTTTGCCGATGACCGAAGGATCCTTGTGAAACGCGGTCGCCCAGAAACGGTAGGTGAGAACGACGACGCCGGCAGCTTTAGGACCGTCGTCTTGCGGCCCGATGAGACGCCCAAGCACCGGACGAAGGCCCATCACGTCGAAATAGGTGCCTCCGACAACCCCACCTTGAATTGAACGGGGCTCGCCGAGGCCGATCATGGTGAAGTCCATGGCGGAGAAGTCGCCAAACGCGCTTACGGTTTTCACGCTCGCGCGCAAGTCCTGGATCTCGGGTACGGAAAACGTAGCGTTTTCGTCGCCGATGCCCGGAGCGCTTTGTCGG
>JBEKWZ010000228.1:0-5898 GCA_049512555.1 Candidatus Sulfotelmatobacter sp.
CAGCCACGCCTGCAACCACTCCGGTTTCACCTTATTTCCGACGCGGGTTAACTCCGGACCAACGTCGCCGCCGACCAGATTACCCGCGGCGTTCTGTACTGCGTGGCACGAAGCGCAGAAAGATTCTCCGTACAAACTGGCGCCAGCCGCGGGGTCAGGCGACGCCTTCGCCGCAAGCGTAGCAGTGTCTCCTTGTTGAGGCGTGCTGTTCACAATCAGAAATGCGGACATATCTCGCGCATCGTCGTCGCTCAGCTTGAAATTCGGCATCGTGGCCGTGCCTGCGTAAGCTTGCGGATCTTTCAGCCAGGCATAGATCCATTCGCGCGTGGTCTTGTCGGCGATGTGGGAAAGGGAGGGCGGATCGTCCGTCGCCTTCATGGTGCTGCCGTTGGGCAGCTTTACGGTGTGGCAATGCACGCAGCCGTAGCGGGATAGAAGATGCCGGCCTTCGTTCAGTTGAGGCGTGCCCGGCAGCGGCCCACGATGGCATTCGCCGCATGACGACTCAATGTACTTCGCCGGAAGAATCGGCTGCTCCCACGCCAGCGTACTGCTGTGCGCCTCGCCTACGGTTGTGGCCGGGCCCTGCCCGCGGTGGCAGACTGTGCATCCGAATTGGTCGAGCTTATGTGGAATTACGGGGTGGGGACGGAACGGCTGCGTGGGAACATCGTTTAGGCTGGCTTCTTTCAAACCGACGTGGCAACTTGTGCAGCGGTCGACGACTCCGAGGTCGGGCAGCCAGATCTGATGAATTCCTCCGTCGAAGTGACGTTGCAGGGTCACCGCATCGCTACGGTTGCGAATCATCCTCAGATAGCCGTGTTGATAGTGCCGCCACTCGCTGAAGTGGTTTTTCGCGGGGGCGATCGCGAGCGATGCCAGAAATACCAGACTGACCAGGCCGAACGCGCGAACGCTATCCCCGAACAACTTTTGCCACAGTGACTTGAGTATTTCTTTCATGAGCGCATTAAGACCCTTGCCACGGCCAGACCCAGGCCCATCCCGGCCCGCGGAAAAATGTGCCGATGGCAGTTAGCACCGCCAGTTCGAATAAGAACCATGTCATAACCCAATAGGAAAGAGGCCTCCCGGCCAAATACCGGCGGAAGGCAGAAGACGACCGCGGAGAACTCTGCGCTGCCAGGAGCATCAGGCCCGCCATGATTAATGTTGGGACAAGAGCCGCGTACACTTTGAAAAGCAGCAGGAACACCAATAGAGCGGCCGCGACTAAATAGAAAATCCGCAGCCGGCGCTGACGGTCCTTCAGGAAGAGTCCATCCGCTTCGATGTTGACCTTGAAATACGGAATCACGATCAGCGCCATCACCACCAAGCCGGGAACCAGCACACCCGCCACGACGGGCGGAAAGTAGTGCAACATCTCTTGCAGTCCGAGAAAATACCAGGGAGCCTTTGCCGGATTTGGAGTGTGAGAAGGATCGGCCAGGCCTTCCAGCGGAGCATTGAACATCAGCGAGATCCACACCAGCACGACGGCGAGCGTCATGATTGCCACGGCGGCGCGAAACAGGACCTCGGGGAACGTCTGCATCTGATCTTCAGTTTCAGCCTTCACTTGAGCCGACGTGCGGCGGGTGATGAAAACGATGCGGCGCGGCGACTTCTTCGCGTTGGAATCAACGCCCGCGGTGAAATCCTTGGAGTCGGACATGATTATTGCGCCTCCTTCGCGATGGCGTCGCCGGTCGCAGCATTCGCCCGCACAGTTGCCGGCTCACTGGCGTGGGAGTAGAGGCCGCCGTCTTTGCGGATGCGCCAGAAGTGGATAGCGACGAAGAACATCGCCGCCAGTGGCAGAATCATGCAGTGCAGCACGTAAAACCGCAGCAGAGCATTAGCGTTGACCGCGTTCCCGCCAAGCATTAGGAAGCGAATTCTGTTGCCCATGAGCGGGACAGCAGATGCGATGTTCGATCCCACGGTGATCGCCCAATACGCCAATTGGTCCCAGGGGAGCAGGTAACCGGTATAGCTGAGCAGGAGAGTAATAAGAAGGAGGACAACACCAATCACCCAATTAAACTCACGCGGTGTGCGGTAAGCGCCACGATAGAACACTTTGAACATGTGCGCGAACACTAGAAACACCATGGCATGCGCCGACCAGCGATGCAGGTTACGCAGAAACAATCCCGACGAGACCACGAACTGCAAGTCCTTCGTATCGGCGTAGGCCTGCGGCACGGAAGGGTGGTAATAGAACATTAGAGGGATTCCGGTCGCGACCAGAATAAAGAACGTTCCCAGCGTCAACGTGCCCAAATACCAAGTCGCACTGAAGCTGAGCATGCGGGTGCGAACTTTGGTAGAAAATAAGTGCAGAAACACGTTTTGTTGTATGGCCAGGGCACGCTTCAGTGTGCTCGACCCCGTGCCGCTGCGGAAGATAGAACGCCACACGCGCGTCTCGCGTAAGTCATCGAAATATTGGTCGACCGTTTTTGCCATTGCTGGTTCTCTCTACGTCAAACCCTCACGAAGGAATCGGGCGCCAGCGGCGGGACGTCGGTAGAGCGGTCCACCAGCAAGTCTCCGTCGTCGTTGAGCCAGACGCGCTTCCACGGCAGCGGTTTGGGCGCGGGACCTTCGATCTTCTCTCCATTTTGTTTAAACTTGCTGCCGTGGCAGGGGCAGGCAATGATGCCTAATTCAGGCTTCCACGCGGTGAGGCAGCCGAGATGCGTGCACACCGCGCTCAGCGAGAAGTAGCCTTCCTGCGAATGAATAATGTAGATGCCGGAGTTCACATCGAGCGTGACGGAGTCGAGCGGATAGCGGTCGGGCTTGCCGGCGTTGACCACGGGCGAGGGTTCGTAGAGCACGTTCGGCTCCAGGAACTGATAGGCGAATGCGGCCGTGCCGGCAGCGGCGATGCCGAGCGAACCCAGACCGAGTTTCGCAAAGAACTGGCGGCGGTTGACCTCGTCGCTCGCGCTTGCAGTTTTGTTTTCGTCTGCCATGTAGGTCTCGCAAATTACTTCGACTGCAAGCCCGCTCCAATCGCCGCTACCGAAATCAATCCTGTCGGTTCGGCAGGAATCAAGTTGTACGACTCCATAGTGATCGTGCCAACGGGACAGCGCATTGCGCACAGCCCGCAGCGGATGCAGCGCGTCTCGTCTTTCAGCATGGCGGAGCCCGTGACGATGCCCAGTTCGTCCGCGGCAACCTCGTCGAGTTCAACGCCGAACAGTTGCTGGTTGTCGCTGATGTACTGCACGGTTTGGGGTTCGAACTCGATGCGATTCAGCGAAACCAGCTCCAGGCATTTTTCCGGGCAAACATCGACGCAGCCGCCGCATAGGATGCACATGGTGCCGTCTTCGGGCGTGCCCTCGAAAATCGTGTTGACCCAGCAGTGCAGGCAGCGTTGCGCTTCGGCCATCGCTTCCGGGGCATCGTAGCCGACCTCCACTTCAGTCACGCCAGTGCGCCGTTCCAGAGGAAGCATGGGCACCGGCTGGCGGTTGATGTCTAGATAATCGAGCGGCATGCCATGCCGCTTCAGGATTTCGACCTCGATGATGGGCTCGGGATGCTTGTTTTTGCGGAGGTATTCGTCGATTCCAACCGAGGCGCGTTTGCCATCTCCTACGCTATCAATAATCAGGCGCGGACCGAAGACGCAATCGCCGCCGGCGAAAATTCCGGGGGCCGAGGTCATCAGAGTTTGCGGGTTGACGGCGATCAGTCCGCGTGGAGACAGCTCAACCTTATCTTCGGGAGTGAGGAAGTCGAGGCGCGGGGCCTGGCCGATTGCCATAATGATCGTATCGCATTCGATCTGGCTTTCGCTGCCTTCGAAGAAGGCCGGGTTGAAGCGTTTGTTCTCATCGAAGACCCATTTGGTTTTGAGCGTCTCCAACGCAACCACCTTGCCGTCCTTGCCAATCATCCGCTTTGGGCCGAGGCCGGGGTGCATGCGAATTCCTTCCTGTTCGGCTTCCTCAATTTCTTCGAGCGCGGCGGGCATTTGGTCGCGAGGCTCGAGGCACACGAGATTTACTTCCTGGGCGCCCATGCGCAAAGCGGAGAGAGAAATGTCAACCATTTCTTTTGTGGCGACGGCAGTCATGTTCTCGGCGGAAGGCTCGTTATCCTGCACTCCGCCGGCATGCTGGCGCACGACTTCGCGAGCCGCCGAGCGGGCTACGTCCATAGCGACATTGCCGCCGCCGATCACGATTACTTTCTTGCCGATGGTGAATTTGTAGCCGAGATTCACGTTCAGCAAAAACTCAATTCCTTTGTACACGCCATCGAGATCAACGCCGGGAATGCTGAGATCGCGGCTGCGATGCGCGCCCACAGCGAGGAGCACGGCGTCGAATCCCTGACGGCGCAGATCGGAAACCGTGAAGTCGCGGCCGGCCGAATGATTCAGCTTGAGAGTAATGTCGCCGGTCTCGAGAATCTCGCGCACTTGCGCTTCCACCACGTCGCGGGGCAGGCGGTATTCCGGGATTCCCAGGTAAAGCATTCCACCCGCTACTGGAGCTGCTTCGAAAATCGTGACGGCGTATCCCATGAGTGCAAGATCGTGCGCGGCCGAAAGGCCCACCGGGCCGCCGCCTACGACTGCTACTTTGAAGGGAAGCTTCTTTTGTCCGCGCCCTTCATTGACATGAATGGGATGTTTCGACTCGGGCCCAAATTGCTCGGTGAGAAAACGCTTGAGCGCACGAATGGAAATGGGACGGTCGATCTCACCGCGGCGGCAAGCGGTCTCGCAAGGATGCGCACAAACACGGCCGCAGATGCTGGCCAGCGGATTGGGGTCGCGCGCGATCCGGTACGCCTCTTCGAAACGCCCCTCGGCAATTAGGCCGACATAGCGCCCTGCGTTGGTGTGCGCCGGGCAGGCCATCATGCAGGGGAAGTTCGTGTTCAGCCAATCCCCGTCGACCTTCTTGTTCTTGTATCGTTTCAGCATGAAGGCACTCGGAATCCTTGGGAGGGCTGAGCGTCAACGTCCGCCACATTACGACTGGCAACGAAATGCGTGATGAAACACGGGGAGCACGGTTCAATTGCGCGCTCCCGTTGCTGTCGCTTCGTCACTCCTTACTTGCTCAGAGTGAAATCCGCCTTGCCCCCGCCGGCCACAGTCACCGGCTTGGACTGGTTCTTGGCGCCTTCATGCCACGCCGTCACCGTGTAGCTGCCGTCCGGCACGTCTTTGATCTTGTAGTTGCCACTGTCGTCAGTTTCGGCGAAATAAGGAGTTGGGCTGACGATGATATATCCCGCCATTTCCGGATGCACGTTGCAGAGCACCGGCACAACGCCCGGCTTGTCGAAGGTAAAGGATCGCTTTTCACCCTTGGGCCATGTGCCGAGATTGTGTCCTGCTTTCTTATCGCTGCCGATCGCAGTCCAGAAAACGTTGTGCTGCACAGTGTCGCTATTCAGGAAATCAACCGCTGTGCCCTGTTGAACAATCATGACGTGGGGCGCGAAAACCAGACCTTTTTGATCCATGACCGGATGATTCGTAGGGGCCGGGAATGTCTTACCGGCAATGGCCTCTACATAGACCACCGACTTTCCTTTCATCCCCGTAACTTTCCCTTCGATGTCGCCGGCCCACGAAGTCACGCCCAGTCCACCGATCAGCGTGACTAGAGCGAATGTCTTCATTGTAAATTTGCTGTTCATTGTTGTCTTCTCCTTGAAATCATCGCAAACAACGGCTCACTTGCTGCTAAGAAAAGCCAGAGGCAGTGAAACCCAATTTTCGTTAGAAAAAGATTCTCGCGTCCAGATAGAGCGTATTATTAGCGCTCGCGTTGCGGCCAAAGCCGTCGTAGTTCGTCGCTGCGCCGTTGAAGCGCGTATAGCCGGTGTATTGCGCCGCGAGTTGCA
>JBEKWZ010000229.1:0-5895 GCA_049512555.1 Candidatus Sulfotelmatobacter sp.
TGGCGCGCATGGCCGAGTACCGGCCGCTGGTGGAGATCCCGCACGCGCGCTCGGAAACGGCGCGGCGCTACCGCTTTGAAGATGGCGTCGGCGAGATTGGCATCATCGCGCCGGTGTCGCATCCGTTCTGCGGACATTGCAGCCGTATCCGCATTACCAGCGACGGAAAAATTCGCACCTGCCTGTTCTCCGTCTGGGACCACGACCTGCACGCCGAGATGCGGCGCGGCGCGAGCGACGAAGAACTCGCGGAATTCATTCAGGGCGTGGTGCAAAAAAAAGAAGAGCGGCATCACATCGGCGAGCCGGATTTCGTCCCAGCTTCGCGGACCATGGTGCATATCGGAGGATAGAGATTGAGTCTCATCCGCATGGATTCATGGCGTTCGCTTCTGCCGCACCCGCTCAAGGAACCTGGGGAGATCACATCCGCCTTCGCGCGAGCGGGGGTGTACGACTATCGTGCCGCTGCGAGACATGTCAGCCGCCTGGCGTATGGCCGAAACAATGACGCGAGCGACGCTATGGTTGTCTTAAGCGAGCAGCGCGGAACGTGCAGCACAAAACATGCGCTTCTTCGCCGGCTGGCCTTGGAGCAGCGACTGCATGTGCAACTCGTGCTTGGCATCCTCGAGATGAGCGGCAAGAATACACCCGGTGTCGGATCCGTTCTGAAGAAGCACGGACTGGAGTCCTTGCCTGAAGCTCATTGCTATCTTCGAGCCGCCGGCCGCCGCGTAGACGCCACGCGGGATTTCGATGGAGAACTCAGCTTTGACTTTTTGCACGAAGAAGAAATCTCCGTAGAACAAATCGGTTCGTACAAAACGCATATCCACCGGCAATTCCTGAGTCGATGGCTCACGCAGGGTGGCGCCAGTCGTGGCTGGAGTTTGGATGAAAGCTGGAAAATTCGCGAGGAATGCATTTCCGCACTCAGCATTGTGGCGGTCGCCTTGTGATCCGCACCGTGCTAGCACTCGCTGCCGTGCTGGTCGCAACCTCGCATGTTGCCATCGCTCAGCAGCACCTACCTGGCAAGACAGCTTCATACCTCGGCTTCGTCGCGAACCATGGTGCACATCGGAGGATAGTCAGGCTCCTTGAGTCTCGGCGGAATACTTCCCGATCGATCCCCTCGGGATGCCAGACGAAAATCACGAGATGAGCCTTCACGCGGTGAATAAACGCGCATTGCGGATACTCTATTCAACCTACTGGTCCGCGTCTGGCTGGAAGAAGCGCCACACGACTCCGCCGGACGATTTCGCGTACGCGAAAAACGCAGGGATCATGTTTGACACGAGGTTTCTTACGCACGATGAGGGAGTTCGGTGGGCGCTGAACTCCCGGGCACGCGTTTCTAAGACACAAGTTGCGGAAGCATTCCTCGCGAGTCTGACGTCACGAAGGCTCGACTGGCGCTCGGCCCTTGGAACTTACGCTGTTTCGTTACACTTTCCCGACCATCGCTGGACTTGTGGAATCGACGCAGGTCTGGTCTGTCCGGTGTGCGGAGGCCTCGATAGCAACAAGCCGCAGGACTTGAGCATCATGAATTTCGAACGATTTAAATGGAGCGGAGTCCGTCACATCGATCCAGCGTACATCGGCTTTGATCTGGAGCAATTGTCGATCACGGAGACGAGCCCTCCAACAGAAGCAGACCGGGCAATGATGAGGAGTATTCTCTCAGCAGCGCGTTCGCAACGCGAGGGGGCAAAGCTGGCGGATCTGACGAAAGCTCTCGCAAAGATTCTGCCCTCGAGCATCCCTGCGCGCCGGGTGCTGATTGGAATCCTCGGCTTCAGCGGAATTCTGTGCGACCCTTCCAAGCCGGGTTTCATCGACGGCTTTCCAGGGTTTTTCCAGAGACCGGAAGTTCCTTGGTATGAGAATCAGTGGCCTTACCCCGTTGAATGGTGGAACGGCTCGCACGGAGTCTCGGAGAAAGCGGTGGCATTCTGGTTTCCGGATCTATGATTGATGGAAAGGAAATGCCCAGGATGAAGCAGTCAATTCCGATGAAAGCGTGCGTCCATGTGGGAATTGTTCTCGCGGCGGTTTTTATTGCGACCGGGCAATCTGGAGGAAACTCCACCTACCTCGGCTTCGACGCCAACGACTATCCCGGCGACGCGAATCTCAAAACTCTGCATCAGACGTTTGCTTACACGGGATACTGGCTCAGCTCTCCGCCGGGCGAGAAGGCGAATAGCTGGGCCGGGCACAGGGCCGCGGTTGAGTCCGCGGGATTTGGATTTCTCGTGCTGTTCAATGGGAGGCTTTACGCGGAATTGAAAACGGTGGCGAACGCGACTCGCGTGGGACGATCCGATGCGCGGGCCGCAGCGGCAGCGGCGCGGCGCGAGGGCTTTCCGCAGGCGACCATTATTTTTCTCGACCAGGAACAGGGCGGGCGCATGTTGCCGGAGCAGAAGGCGTACATCTATGCGTGGGTTGACGGCGTCATCGCGGCGGGATTCCGCGCGGGAATTTATTGTTCGGGCATCGTTGCGGTCGACGACGGCAACGCCGTCACTGCCGAAGACATTCGCGAACATGCCGGGGGACGTGAGATTGTTTACTGGGCCATCAACGATGCTTGCCCGCCCGCGCCCGGATGCGCGTTTGCCGAGCGGCCGCCGGGCCCCGCCGACAGTGGAGTGAAGTTCGCCGAAGTCTGGCAGTTCGCGCAGTCACCGCAGCGTAAGGATCTTGCAGGGCGCTGCACCAACTACAGCCGCAACGGAACCTGCGATGCGCCCGGAATCGAGGGGCTGAAAGTCGATCTCAATTCGGCCACCTCGGCTGATCCCTCGCACGGCCGGACCCACTGAGCAACCGACCTCTTTGCCGCGAACTCACCAGGCCCTTCACAAACATTTACCATCCCTTGATGAAACTAAACAGTAAACGTGCGCCTTGCGCGTCTGTATATTGACGAATGTTTTGACCGCGACATCAAGTTAGTGAAATGAGTCGCCAGGAGGCAAATGATGCGCCGCTTCAGAATCGCTGTACTTTGTCTTGCGCTCGCAATGCTGCAACTTCCACTTTCGATGGCTCAGGGCAAGCCGACGGTCGCGCCGGCGGCGCCCGTCCCCTCACAAATTCTTGCCGCTAAGAAAGTCTTTATCGCCAACGCCGGTGGCGATGAAATGGCCTCAAACGACCCGGTCTTCAGTGGAGGACCGGAACGTGCCTACAACCAGTTTTACGCGGCCATAAAGAGCTGGGGCCTCTTCAACATCGTAGGTTCCCCTGCTGACGCGGATCTTCTGCTGGAAATACGGCAGGAGGTTCAGACGGTTTCGCTTGGCGGCAAAGCTGGAGGTTCCGCTACTCCGCTCTTTCGATTGGACATTCGCGATCCGAAAAGCAACGCGCTACTATGGGGCTTCCACATTCATTCCGAGTTTGGCCTGGGTCAGGGGAACAGCGACCGGAATTTCGATCAGGCAGTGGAGCGGCTCGCCAACGAATTGCGGATTCTGGTTACGCCGTCGCCACCTGTAGTGCAGTAATAACGTGCAGTAAAACGTCCAGTGAAAAGTGCAGTAAAATAGGCTTATGTCCGACCGCACGTTCACTCTCGACGAAGCGCAGTCGCTGTTGCCAGTGCTGGAGTCGCTGCTGCGCGCCGCCATTGCCGGCAAACAGGTGATGGACGAAGTCGACGCCGAGCAACAGGCACTCAGTCACCGGATTTTTCTGAACGGCGGCATGCACGTCGATGTGGTGCAGCAGGCCCGGCGCAAAGGGGAGCGCATCAAGGCCGAACAGCGCGCCAAAGATGCGCTGGCCGAAATCGACTCCATCGGCGTGCAAGTGAAAGACCTCAACATTGGCCTGCTCGATTTTCCCTGTGAAGTCGAAGGCCAGATCATTCTGCTGTGCTGGAAGTCGGGAGAGCAATCCATTACCCACTGGCACGGAACGCAGGAAGGATTCGCCGGGCGCAAGCCCATCGACGAGCGCATCGCCCGCGCCCGCAAAACGAACTAGCCCGCCCGATCGTAAAGTCGCCGGGCTTCTGCGGCGGAATTGGTTTCGAGACGAGTCATGACTCTTCCTTTGGAGTATCATATTTCCGTGCGGCACTCGATTCCGGCCTCGCTCGCACTTTTCAGCCTATTCGCGCTGCCGGTGATTTCTGTCTCACGCAGCCACGCGCAGAGCAACGCCGCTGCCGCTTCGGCCAGTTCTTCCAAATCCAGTGCACACTCCACCACTGGTGCTCCCACGAGCGCAGCTACGTTCGGCGTTAACGGCCATCCTCACAACCCCCCTATCACCTCCAAGCCAACCGCGCCGCCCTCTGGCGACGGTCAGCATCACCATGTGGGATACACTCCACCCGCGGTGTATCTCGTCGCGGTCCCCTACGCCATCGACATCGGGGCCACAGACGACACCGCCGATCCCGACGACAGCGACGCCAACTACCAAGGCGGTCCCACGGTCTTCGATCGCCGCGGATCGGGTCAGGACTCCTACGTCCGGCCGGTGGACCCGGTTCCGACGCCTCACGCATATGACGAAGCCGACGCGTCCGCAGTTTTTCCCGAGCCTCCGCAGGAACCGGCCGTGCTCGTCTTCAAAGATGGTCGCACGCTGGAACTCGGAAATTACGCCATCGTCGGCGCAATTCTTTTCGATCTAACGCCTGGACACTCCCGCAAAATCGCCCTCACCGACCTCGACCTCGACGCTACCCGCAAGCAGAACGACGATCGCGGCATCAGCTTTCAACTCCCGCCGCCCCCGCAGGCGAACTAACCATGCGCCGACTGCTTCTCATCGCGCGTCTTTTCTTCGCATTGTTCTTCCTTACATTGCTCACGGCCGTTGCGCCCCGTGCCAACGCGCAACGCATGTCTCACGCTTCTCACTTCGGTCCCCCCTTTCACAGTGGCGCATACTCGCGCTCTTCCTTTTATCCGCTCGCGTTCGCCGACCCGTTCTATTCCGACTATCTCTCCAGCACGGGATACCCCGTCGCATCGCAGCCGCCGGTGATCTTTCTGCAAGCTCCTCCAGCATCCGTGCCCGATCGTGAGCTTGCGCCGGTCCAGCCGCTGCTGATCGAACGGCGCGGCGATCGTTACGTTCGCGTGAGCGGCTCGGCAACGTCGGGAGCGGAAATGATTACTCCCGAAACAATCGCGCAGATCCCGGACCCACCGCGTAGCGGGGCGCGTAACGAGGAACGCGCCTCCGCCTCAATGCCCTCAGCCACCACCCCGGAACTGCCTCCAGCGATTCTGATGTTTCGAGATGGCCATAGCGAGGAAACATCCGACTACACCATCGCCAACAACGTCCTCTACACGCGCAGCGACTATTACGCCAACGGTTCCTGGACCCGAAAGATTGAACTCTCGTCGCTCGATCTACCCGAGACCGTCAGGTTGAATCAGTCCCGCGGCGTCCGCTTCCAGCTCCCCTCATTCCCCAACGAAATAATCGTCCGCCCGTAGAGACGTTGCTCGCAACGTCTCTCTCGCCGGCAAACAAATCTGGCCATGGTCGCAATAAGGTCAATCTCCGCACCTGATTCTCAGCCCGCCGTGGTATAATAAATCCAGTTCCCAGGGCACATAACATCCTGCAAATACAACTAGTTACAAGATTTCAGTGAACCCGAAGCATCCGGCTCTTGCGCGCGAAGTTGTGGCTGAAAGCCAAGAGCCAAAGGCTAAGAGCTGACCCATGGCTGACGATCAAAACCCTGAACTCCCCCTCACTCCTCCTCCCGGCGGAGACGGTGCCGGCCCCGGCGCCGCGAACATTCAACCCGTCAACATTGAAGAGGAGATGAAGCGGTCGTATCTCGACTACTCCATGTCGGTGATCATCGGCCGCGCCCTGCCCGACGTGCGCGACGGATTG
>JBEKWZ010000230.1:0-5888 GCA_049512555.1 Candidatus Sulfotelmatobacter sp.
GGTCGCCGGAGCCGGCGCGGGAGTGTAGCAGCCGGGCGATCCGGAACAGCAGGTCCCTCGACTACGCATGATGGCTCGCTTCGCGACCGATCATGCTCCGCTCGGGATGACACTTTAGATTTCCAAGATAGATTTCCCGGATGGACAGACTAAGGCCGGTGAGTTTCCTGGCTTCGGAAGGGAATCTCGGTCAGCGGGCCGAACTTCTTTTTCTCTGCATACAGGCGCCAGCGGCGGAAGACGATGCGCAGACTGGCCATCACGGGAATCGAAAGATAGATGCCCAGGATGCCGGCGACTTCGCCTCCGGCCATCACACCGAAAATGGCGGCGAGCGGATGCAGTTCCATGCTCTCACCCATGATGCGGGGAGATGAAACGTAATCCTGCACCAGTCGCCAGATCGCCAGAAAAATGATCAGGATCAGCCAGTGCGGGTAACCCATCAGCAGGGCCACGCTCACAATGGTCAGGGCAGCGGCCAGGGGGCCGACCACCGGCACAAATTCGAACACGCCGCCAATGGTGCCGAGAATCAGCGCGTAGGGAACTCGCATTATGCCGAGAACCGTGGAGTACATGACCAGAGTCAGGGCAGCCAGCGTGAGTTGTGCGCGGATGAAGTGGGCCAGCATGCGGTTGAGATCGTTGAGCACGTTTTCCAGAAACTCGCGCTGCGGCCGCGACGAGATGGTCGCAATCAGGAAGTCGCTGAAGGAGCGGCCATCCCTCAGAAAGAAGATGGACAGCAGGGGCACGACGAAGAACAGCCAGGCCTGCTTGGCGACGTCGGCCACGCGCAAGCCGACGCGCTGCGCCAGTTGCTCGATGTCATCACTGTGGTTGACCAGAAACGACTGCAACAGGTTTGCGGTCTTCTCGTTCCAGCCATGTTCCTGGCCGAGTTGGGTCGCGATGTTGCCGGATTTGAGCTGGGTGAGGAGATCGGGCAGCGCTTTTCCCAGCCGCGCTCCCTCCCGTGTCACCTTCGGGCCCACCGCCACAAAGAACACCACTACCAGCACGACCAGCAGAATGTAGATCACCGCGATGGCCCGGTCGCGCCCGCGCAACAAGCCTTCCAGTCGACTCACCAGCGGGCTCATCAGGTACGCGAAGAAGATGGCGAACAGAAACGCGATCAGCGTGGCGCGGGCAACGTATAGAAATCCCAGTGCCAGCGCGAACAGCAGCACCGTCACCAGCACGCGCGCCGTACGTGAATCAGTCAGCAGCAATAAATTTTCCAGGGCGATCTCGATTCTGCCGCCGGGCAGGCATAGCCCTAATCCCGGCCCACTACCGTGTTATCGGCAGGAATCGCCACACGCATGAGCTTGAAGTGATCGTTGTCGTCCAGCCACAGCGCCCACTGCATATCTTCTCCCGACAGGTTCAGGCGCAGCAGTTCGCGCTCCGCACCGCGGATCGTGATTTTCTCTTTCCCCACCAGTTCCAGCCGGACGCTCATCGAAGTACGGTCCTGGGGGATGATCGCGCCAAAGTCCGTGGACTGGCATTGCCGGACCCCATTCTCATTCTTGCAGGGTGCCACCGCCAGATATCTCCACGCCAGCACTTCGCGGTGCACGAAAAAATTATTGTCGAGCACCGGCGTTGTGCTGGGCAACAGAAACGCCTGCTCGGCCTGCTTGGCTTGGCCGGGGGTCGTGATCTTCTCTTTCAGGAAGTCGTTCTCAGGAAACACGGTTAGCGAACCGCCCGCCGACTGGCTCCACTCGTATTTCTGGAGCTCGCCGCTGGAACTGAGTTGCAGTTCCGACTTCTGTGTGGCCGGATCGGCCCCGGCCGTCTCCTTGAGTTGCGATTTGATGATGCTGACGCCGTTCTGCTGCTCAATGTGGAAGGTCTCGGTAGCCACGCGCTGGCTTTTGACGAATATGCCGAACGAGCCGGAGTCGACGACTGGGTTGGCCGCAGCTTTCGCCTTGTCTTTCTTGTCAGTCGCGTGCGCGCCGGCGAGAGCGGCAAGGGTACATCCCAAAACGAAAGCCAGCGCCCGCCGCGTTTCTGTTTCGAACTTCACTCGACTTCTCCTTGTTCCGTGCGCAGCTCGATTTTTCTCAGGCCCAGCATGTTCGCAATTTCCGCGGCAATCGTTTCCACCGCGCGGGAGCCCGTTTGAATCTTCACAGATGCCTTCGAGTAGCTTCGGCTGCGCCTGTTATACAGCTCGCGAAACTGTTCCCGGCTGCGAAGCAGCGGACGTTCCACTCCGGCTTCGCGGGCCTGTGCACAACAGCGCTCCCACAAATCTTCGACCGGAGCGTCCAAAAAAACCGTAGGCACACCCGACTGCTTCAACCGGGCCGCAATCTCTTTCTGCACGAAAGCGCCGCCGCCCAATGCCACGATTCTGGAGCCGCCGCCCCGCAGTTCCCGCAGCAGATGCTCCAGGGCTGCCTGCTCGGCCCGCCGGAATTCGGATTCCCCCGCATCCCGGAAAATCTCCGCCACGGTGCGCCCTTCGCGCGCCTCGATGCGGTCGTCGAGATCTTCAAATATCCAATTCAGCCGCTGCCCGAGCGCCCGGCCCACGCTGCTTTTCCCGGCTCCCATGAAGCCCACTAAGAAAACCGCATTCGCGGGAGCACCAGCGGGCTTCGCAGACGGCCTGCGCCGCCGCACCTGTCGCCTCGCGGTTTTGCCAGAACCCTTCTTCAAAAAGTCAGCTTCTAGCTGTTGGCACCAGCAGTGTGCACGTGGACAAAAAGACGTTGCAAGCAACGTCTCTACGCCAGGGGCCGTATCCAAAATCCTATTTGGAAGTGCGTTTTCTGAGGTGAATTTTACCACTGAAGCTGCGCAGCACCACCGTCGATGACATGGTGGTCTGGCCCATGGTACCCCAGAAGGCACTGCCTTGCGTGATGGGGAACCAGGTGTGCGTCTTAGGTTGGAGAGGAATGTCGTCGTGCACTTCACCGCGCACCGAGCGCGCGCTGACATCGGCCGAGGTTGAGCCGGGAACGGTCGCTTCAATATTGCCGCTATGGCTGGTCAGGCGGTATTCGCCCCGGTCGCCGAAGTCACCGATGTAGTTAATGCCGCCACTGGTGGAAATGACCTGCACCAGCGGCCCGGTAACCGAAGTCAGGGTAACGTCGCCGCTCAACGAGTCCACTTCCACGTGCCCATCCTGCACGTTGGTGATCGTGACCGGACCATTCAACGTTTTCACATGCACATGCGCGTTGCTGATGTCGTGCACGTCCACGGTGGCCGAAGCGCCTTCGAGAGTTACATCACCGTGAAGTTTTTCGGCGTGCAACGATCCCGTGCTCGAGTGCAGGGTGACGCTGGCATCGGCGGGCACGAGGATTTCGTAATCGACTCGCCCGGATTGCGGATCGCCGCCCGGCAGCAGGTGGGACTGAATCTCCACCCGATTGCCGACCAGGTTGTTATCCACTTCGACTTTGTCGGAATACAGCACAGCACTGATAACCACGACGTTGCCGGGCGCCGGCTTGACTGAGACCGAGCCGAAGGGATTGTTGACCGAAACTCCCGCCTTGGGCCCGACGTTGAAGCGATAGTCTTTGTGGGTCTCGGCGGACAGGGTTCCGACGCTCAGGGTTCCAGCCAGCACCGCGCCGACCACGACAAGTTCGATTGTGCGCCCGCTCATAAGATTCCCGATGCCCCTGTGGTCTGTTCCGCGGAGCCCAAGCGCCGCGGCTTAAGCACTGTCTACATTACGGCAGAGAACGATCCATGGCCAACTCAAAAAGCATGGCCTTTTCCTGGTAGGCCTCCAGCAACGAGCGGCGAGCATCCTCGTCGTTCGGATCGGCGGCCACTACGCCCTTCGCGTCCTGAATGTACTGGTTCACGCGCCGCAGATTGTCGGTGTATTGAGCCTGCATGGCGGGCGACTGTTTCGCGGCTTCCTGCAACAGGTCTTCATCGTTCAGCCCCGCAATCGCCGCGTCGGATACTTCGCTGGAAACGGCAACGGCCGGTGCGTCGTTACGGGCCAGTTGCACGGGCAGGGAAGTTTGGCGAATATACACGCCCACCGTGATCAGCACGGCAGCGGCCACGGGAAGCGCCCAGCGCGCAAACGCCCAGCGACTGCCGAGAGACGGCAGAAGCGACCGGCCCGTCCGCTGCGGACGAATCAGTCCCTCTTGCCGTAACGCAATTTCAATGGAATTCCAGACCCGCGGACTGGGCTCGTTGGCCGCGCGCAATTCGATCGCCGAGGAGGCAATCAGGTTCAATTCCGCGACCAGAGCCGAGCACTCCGGACAACTCTTCAAATGAGCCCGCTGTGCGGAATTTTGTCCGACGCGGCTGACATCTTCCGTTTCCGCCAGGCTCGCTTGCAAATCAACGCAATTCATACAACTCTCCCCAAGCCTCTGCCGAACCAGTCTACTGCCATGCAACTGAGGTGTGGCGTTATGCCGTTAGCCCCAGGTTACTGCCGTGTCCAGTCTGCGCCGGATCACGTCTCCTGCTCGAAGGCGGCTAAAGCCGCTAACGATTTCGTGCACTTTACGGCGCGGCTGAAGCCGCGCCCTTTCAAATCGCGCCTCGCGAATCAAGTCGTGCGTCGCGAAGGCGCCACTCTTTCAAACTGCGCTCAGGATTGTTCGGCCTTTTCGGCTCGATTCATCTTGAGCAGGTCGCGCAGCTTCATACGTGCTTTGTGCAGCTGCGACTTGCTGTTGCCGATCGAACAGCCCACGATGGTTGCGATTTCATTATGCTCGTAACCTTCAATGTCGTGCAGAACAAAAATCGTGCGATAACCGGGAGGGAGGTTGTCCACTGCCTTCTGCAACTGCAGCCGATCAATGGATCCGGCCAACGCCAAATCTTCCGCCCCGAAATCTTTCTTCGGAGTATCTTCCTCTCCCTGCGTAGATTCTTCCAGCGAAACCACCGGGAGACTCTTTTTTCTCAGCTGCATCAGCACCACATTCACCGACAGCCGGTGCAGCCAGGTCGAAAACGCCGATTCGCCGCGAAAGGTTGCGATCTTGCGATAGAGCTGCAGGAACGCTTCCTGCGTCAGATCCTCGGCCTCAGCCGTGTTCGCGGTCATGCGCAGACAGAGCGAATACACCCGCCGCTTGTGCTTGTCGTAGAGAGCCTGAAACGCCTGGGCGTCCCCTTGCTTGGCTCGCTCGATCAGCTCGGCTTCGTTCGGATCTTTATCCGCGCCCTGTCGTTGGGCCTCTTTTGGATCTCGGTCGGTCAAGTTGCCTTTTTCCGGCCGCACCTCGTGAGATGCGGCTAACTATCTTTGCGTTGTATGGCTTGCGGGCGGTTGTGCTGGCACGAAAGTAATGCTCATATTCAGAATATCAGAGGCATTCTACCGATCTTGGGATTCTCGATTGAGATGCGTCGTCAGGGGAAATCCTTTGCCTGCTCGGGGTTGAATACTCTGGCTCATCCAGCCATTAACCCTATCCCGAATTTAGAGTCGCAATCTTCGGAAATTGGTAAATTTTCGGTCTCTATTTTGTCGCCGCGGCGGTGGTAATTGTTTCCAGACCGTGACCGTGCGACCCGGTTTCGCGAATGCGGAGACTGATCGATAGAGCCAAGCCCACGAACCCCAGAATGGAAAAGATCCACATACCCAACGCATAACCGCCAGGGTTGCCCGGGCCGGCGTGAGCATAGTCGTTGGCCTTCCCGATCAAGAGATTCAGCAGAAAGAATCCGATCTGCTGGATCAACGTCATCAGCGCGTAGGCAGTACCCAAACGAGACTGATCGACAATGTAGGCCACCGACGGCCACATGACGGCCGGAATCAGAGAAAACGCAATCCCCATCATGACCACCGGGACATACAAGGAAGTCGGCGAATAGGCCATCATCAGGTAAACCGGCATCAGCAGAAC
>JBEKWZ010000231.1:0-5884 GCA_049512555.1 Candidatus Sulfotelmatobacter sp.
ACCAGGCGAAGAAATTCGAGGAGTTGCATGCGCGTCATCCGAATGTGGGCGCCGATAGTGCGGCGCTTGCTTTGCACGCATTAGCCGAAGTGATGGAGAAGGCCCGCGTTGGACGCCTGACCCGCTATCAGCACATTTTTCTGCGACTCGGCGAACTGATCGCATACGCCGAGAGCTCCGGGAGTCTGGCTCGCCGCGCGGCGTTGTGGGAGGAAGGCAAGCTCACCGAAAAAGCCAACCGGCGTTTCGACGCGACTGCGCTGGCGACGTTAAGCAGAATCTTTGCCCGCGAGGCCGCACTCAAGGTCGGCGAAGAAGGCTTGCGCTGGGTGATTGGAGCAGGCGGTGTGAACGATGCTGAACTGGCCGCGTTTGAAACCAGTTTGAGACTGCCCGCCATTCACCGCGCGCAGGCGGGACTGATTTCGGATTTGGATTACATAGCAGATGTACTGTACAGCCGCGTGGCGAGGCGCACGGAACTCGCCGCGTAGCGTTGAGAGACGAAACTCATATGGTTGCTAGCAGAACAGATTCTTCTCTCCGCACTGGAGCGCAGTCATGGAAAGCACTTCTTATCGAGCCATAGCAATTGTGGGCGCGGGAGCGATTCTACCCGATGCTCCGAACGTCGCAGCTTTTTGGGACAACATCAAGAACAGCCGATACAGCGTCACCGAGGTTGAACCGGCGCGCTGGGATCCGGCGCTCTACTACGATCCTGATCACAACGCTCCAGACAAGACTTACTCAAAAATCGGCGGCTGGGTGCGCGACTTTGTGTGGGACCCGATGAAGTGGCGCCTGGGCGTCCCGCCGCGCGTGGTGGATGCCATGGATGGAGCGCAAAAATGGGCCATCGCCTGCACCCGCGAAGCACTGGAGGACTACGGCTATCCGAAGCGTCCGCTGGAAGCGGACCGTACGGCCGTGATCCTGGGCAATGCCATGGCGGGCGAGAAACACTATTTCTCCGCGCTACGCATTTATTTTCCAGAATACGCTCGCGAATTATCCGAAAGCGGCAGTTTCGCTGCGCTTCCGGAAGCGCTTCGTCACGATATCACCCGCGAATTGCACGACCGGATGGCGAAAGCGATTCCTGAGATCACTGAAGACACCATGCCGGGCGAGTTGGCAAACTGCATCGCTGGCCGCATTGCCAACATCTTCAACTTCCACGGTCCCAACTATGTGGTGGATGCGGCGTGCGCATCGGCGATGGCGGCGATCAGTTCGGCAATCGAGGGATTGGTAGCGAAAGATTTCGATGCGGTGGTCACGGGCGGTATTGACCGCAACATGGGCGCGTCGAGCTTCGTGAAGTTTTGCAAGATTGGAGCGCTGTCGGGGACCGGAACCCGTCCCTATGCCGAGGGAGCGGACGGCTTTGTGATGGGTGAAGGCGCTGCGATTTTCTTGCTCAAGCGCCTGGCCGATGCCGAACGCAACGGGGACAAGATCTACGCGGTGCTGCGCGGCATGGCCGGCGCCAGTGACGGCAAGGGCAAAGGCATTACCGCGCCCAATCCAATCGGACAGAAGCTCGCCATCGAGCGAGCCTGGCAGAATGCGGGGCTCTCACCCGCTACCGCAACCTACATTGAAGGGCACGGCACCTCGACCCGCGTGGGCGATGTGGTCGAGGTTCAAAGCATGGCCAATGTGCTCAGCAGCGCACATCTTCCGCCGCATTCGGTGGGCCTCGGCTCGGTGAAATCGAACTTTGGACATCTCAAAGGAGCTGCCGGTGCTGCGGGATTGTTGAAAGTGGCCCTGGCGCTTCGCGACAAGTTACTTCCGCCCAGCGTGCATTGTGAGCACACCAATCCAGACATCGACTTTGTGCATTCTCCACTTTACGTCAACACCGAGTTGAAGCCGTGGACGATGCCGGAAGGTGGCGTGCGGCGAGCTGGCCTGAGCGCATTTGGCTTTGGCGGCACCAACTTCCACGCCGTGCTCGAAGAATACATCCCTCACCGGCTGAACGGAAACGGCAAGCGGTCGGTGGCAGTCAGTGAGATACAACCACCAGTGAAAGAGTCGACTATGAATGTGAATGATGTTTCCCGCACTTCTACCTCTTCTTATAAAGCTCCTTTACGGGGAGCGCTCCTCATCGGCGCTGCTTCAGAACCCGAGTTAGTCGAACGTCTACGTGCAGTTGAGAAGGACGCCAAGGCGGGCTACGCACCGGTTGCGGCTGCTCCGGCTGAATCTGACCTGCGTTCGATCGAGCGCCTGGCCATTGACTACGCCGACGCTGGCGACCTGACCGCGAAAGCTGGTGCGGCGCTCAAGGCGCTCGCTGCCAATCAACCGGCCGTGTGGAAAGCTCTGCGCGCGCAAGGCATCTTCCGGGGCCATGGTCCCGCGCCCAAGGTGGCGTTCCTGTATCCCGGACAAGGCTCGCAGTACGTAAACATGCTCAAGCCGCTGCGCGCAGTTGAACCGATTGTGGCCGAAACCTTTGCCGAAGCCGATCGCATCATGACTCCGCTGCTGGGCAAGCCGCTCAGCGAATTCATCTTCGTCGACAAAGCCGACGCTGAAGCTGTAGCGAAAGCCGAAGAGGACCTACGCCAAACCGCCATCACTCAGCCTGCCGTTCTCGCGACCGATCTTGCGCTCACGCGATTGCTGGCCGCTTATGGCATCACGCCTGACTTCACCATGGGACACAGCCTGGGCGAATACGGAGCGCTGCTGGCGGCTGACGCGCTTCCCTTTGCCGACGCGCTGGAAGCTGTGAGCGCTCGCGGCCGTGAAATGACGCGCTTTGCCCCAGAAGATAAGGGCCGCATGGCTGCGGTGTTTGCTCCGCTGGAAGAAATCGAGCGAATACTTAAGACCGTGACCGGCTATGTGGTAATCGCCAACGTGAACAGCAACCGGCAGGCGGTCATCGGGGGCGCGAGTAAACCCGTCGAGCAGGCGATGGAAGCTTTCCAGAAAGCCGGCTATGACGTGTCGGCGTTATCGGTGAGCCATGCTTTCCACACTACGATTGTGGCTGCCGCCAGTGACCCCCTGCGGCACGTGCTCGAGCGTCTGCACCTTGCGTCACCCCGATTGCCCATCGTCGCCAATATCAACGGCGAGTTTTATCCCACGGGACCGAACGTGGTGCCACAGATGCTGGACATTCTTGCGCAACAGGTTGCCGCTCCCGTTCAGTTCGTCAAAGGCCTGCGCACGCTGTATAACGCTGGTGCACGATTGTTCGTGGAAGTCGGTCCGAAGAAAGCGCTGCAGGGTTTTGCTGAGGATGTTCTCGGCGAGCACGGCGATGTAGTTTCGCTGTTCACCAATCATCCGAAAGTCGGCGATATCCCCGCGTTCAATCAAGCGTTGTGCTGCCTCTACGCGTCGGGATTGGGCCGCGGGACGCCCGAAGCCGCGCGTAAAACAGTTCCAGCTTCTGTCCCGGCGGTATCTCTGAACACTCCTGCCGCCGCCGCCGTGCCGACCAATGGGGATCACTATGTCGAACTCGGCCGCTTGTTCTCCGATGTTCTTGAGCGCGGCTGGCAGATTACTCACGGCCAGAGGCCTGCTCCGATTGACCTGCCGGTCGCAATCACGGGCGCAGCTTTAGGCCTGCCCGGAACCGAGCACATCTTTGATGATGGCAACATCGGTCGCATCCTGCGCGGCGATCAATTCATCGACACCATCCCCACCCGCTTCCGCCACGCTATGGTGGACAAACATATTACGCGGCTCGTAAAGAACGACAACGGCGGAGCGTTCGAGACGATCAGTAATGTCGCGGACGTCATTAAGCTCGCAGGCCGTGGCGGCGCCTTCGATCTGGAGAAAGATTTCGGCGTTTCCGCTGAGCGCGTTGCCGCTCTCGACCGCGACACTCAGCTCGCCATTGCCGTTGGCCTCGACGCATTACGGGATGCCGGCATTCCACTGATTCAGCGCTATAAGACCACGACAAAGGGCACGCAACTGCCCGACCGCTGGGCTTTGCCCGATGCCCTGCGCGACGACACCGGAGTGATTTTTGGCTCGGCATTTCCGGGGCTGGATTCTTTCGCCGACGAAATGGAGCGCTATTACGCTGACCACTCCCGCCGCGAGCAGGTGGCCTTGCTCCAAAGCTTGCGCGCACGGATGGCCGACACGAATGGCGATTCCATCGTTGCTCTGGAGATCGACCGGCGCATAGAAGAGTTGTGCGATGCCATTGGGAAAGAGCCCTACGTGTTCGACCGGCGCTTCCTGTTCCGAATACTGCCCATGGGGCATTCGCAATTTGCAGAATTCATCGGCGCCCGTGGTCCTAATACCCAAATCAACTCCGCCTGTGCGACCACGACGCAAGCAGTTTCGCTGGCCGAGGACTGGATCCGTGCCGGGCGATGTCGTCGGGTGATCGTCATCACAGCCGACGATGTGACCACCGATCATTTGATCGACTGGATGGGCGCCGGCTTCCTGGCCAGTGGAGCTGCGGCGACTGACGAAGTGGTTGAAGAGGCCGCCATTCCTTTCGATCGCCGCCGCCACGGCATGATTATCGGTATGGGTGCCGCCGCGCTCGTTGTCGAGAGCGCGGAGGCAGCGCGCGAGCGGGGCATCCAACCCATCTGCGAGGTGTTGAGTGCGGTCACCGCGAATAGCGCTTTCCACGGCACCCGTCTCGACGTCCAGCACATCGGCCAGGTCATGGAAGATCTGGTGAGCAAAGCGGAAGCCCGCAGCGGCATTCGCCGTCATCAGATCGCGCCGCAAACCGTTTTTATTTCTCATGAAACCTACACCCCCGCGCGCGGCGGCAGTGCCGCGGCGGAAATCCATGCCCTGCGCCACGTTTTTGGGGACAGTGCGGACAAGATTGTCATTGCCAACACCAAAGGTTTCACCGGCCATGCGATGGCGGCAGGCGTGGAAGATGTGCTCGCCGTGAAAGCGCTGGAAACAGGAGTGGTGCCGCCGGTGGCCAACTTCAAGGAAGTTGATCCCGAGTTGGGCGCGCTAAACCTGTCGAAGGGCGGAGTCTACCCGGTGAAGTATGCGTTGCGGTTAGGTGCCGGATTCGGCTCTCAGATCAGCATGACGCTGTTGCATTGGATAACAACCACGGACGGCGTCCACAAACGTCCGAATGCACTGGGCTATGCCTATCGCATTATTGATCCGAACGCCTGGAGTGCCTGGCTTACTCGTGTGGCAGGCCATTCTGCCGCGGACTTAGAAGTGGTTCACCGCACGCTCCGAGTGCGTGACCGGCAAGCGCGTGATCTGCAAACGCATGATTCGCAGTCGCATGAACCACGTGCGGCGCGGATCGCGGAACCTGTCGGGGAATTGCGAGTCGCACCCGAGTCAACCTTAAAGCACGCCACCCCGCCTGCAACAATTCTTCACGCCACACCACTGGATGCGAGGCCAGCGATCACGCCGCCGAACGTCCGCCCCGCGGAGCAGGTGAAGACGCAGGCTGCTATGTCCGCGCCTCCAGCACTGGTACCGGTACCACCCGCGACGAAACCAGAAACTGAAATCAAAGTCACTACACCCGCACCCGCGCTAGCCGGCTCTCAGAAGGCGGACCGCGACGATGCCGTGAAGGACCGCATCCTGGCCCTGGTAGTGGAGAAGACGGGCTATCCGCAAGACATGCTGGACCTGGATCTCGACCTCGAAGCGGACCTTGGAGTAGACACGGTCAAGCAGGCTGAGATGTTTGCGGCCATCCGGGAGACCTATAGCATCCCGCGCGACGAGAACCGCAAATTGCGGGACTATCCCACGTTGGCGCACGTCATCCAGTTCGTGTATGACAACCGTCCCGACCTGGCTAAGGCGGCTCCGGTTCCACCGACTGCGGCAGTAACGCCAGCCGCAAAGCCCGCCGCAGAGGAAG
>JBEKWZ010000232.1:0-5872 GCA_049512555.1 Candidatus Sulfotelmatobacter sp.
CTCGGCCGATTGCTGAAGCCGAATCCTTTGCAGCAGGATCTTCCGGTCGAATCCCTTGGACCTCGCTGGTGGCAGGATGCACGAGTGCTCTCCTGGAAACAGGGCCAAGATGATTGGCGCCTGCTCAGCGGTTATCTCAAATCTGACGGGAATCGACTGTAACATGGGTGGTAACAGCCTGCCTGCATGGCCTGAAATTCCAAGGATCCATCGTGATTGACGACCGCATCCTGTATGATTCTGGGAGGATGATCGCCCAAGGTTTCACGTACAGCGTTGGCCGCGCCGCGGTTTCCGGCGCAGCCGTAAAGAACGACAACCAAGCATGAGAGCAAAACGTGCGGTAGTGACCGGTGGCGCTGGATTTCTGGGATCCCATCTCTGCGACGCACTCCTCGGCGAGGGCTGGAGCGTGGTTGCCGTCGACAACCTGATCACAGGCCGCGGCGCCAACCTCGCGCACCTGAAAAACGACTCGCGGTTCGAACTGATAGAGAAGGACATTTGCGAACCCTTTGACGTGGGCCACGTCGACTACGTGTTTCACTTCGCCAGCCCCGCCAGTCCCGTCGACTACATGATTCACGGCATTCCTACGCTGAAAGTAGGCTCTCTCGGCACGTTCCATGCCCTCGACCTGGCGCGCAAGTACGGCGCGAAATACCTGGTCTCGTCCACTTCGGAGTGTTACGGCGATCCGCTGGAGCATCCGCAGAAGGAGACTTACTGGGGCCATGTCAATTCCATCGGCCCGCGCTCCGTCTACGACGAAGCCAAGCGCTTCACCGAGGCCGTCACCATGGCCTACCACCGCTATCACCAGGTCGACACACGCATCGTCCGCATCTTCAACACCTACGGCCCGCGCATGCAGATCAACGATGGCCGCGTGATACCGAACTTCATGAAGCAGGCTCTGTGCGGCGAAGAACTCACCGTGTACGGCAACGGTCTGCAGACGCGCAGCTTCTGCTATGTGAGCGACGAAATCGATGGCTTCCTGCGGCTGGCGAAATCCGACGAGTATTTGCCAGTGAACATTGGCAATCCCCATGAGTTCACCATGCTCGAGTGCGCGCAGATGGTGTTGAAGGTGACGGGGTCGAAGAGCCAGATTCGCCACGAACCGCTGCCGCAGGACGACCCCAAACAGCGCTGCCCCGACATCACCAAGGCACGTAAGTTGTTGGGCTGGGAACCCAAGATCGATCTGGAGACCGGCCTGCGCAAGTCGCTGGAATACTTCAAGATAGCCATTACCGAACCGACGGTGGCACCCCGCTAGTCGTTCCCTCGGCTGGGCCCACAAGTCAGGGATAATCCGCGGCAGAGCCGGTCCCAAAGTAATTCGGTTCCAAGACTTGACAACCCGGTGTACAATCGTTGGCCATTGCCACGTTGCACCTGTTTTGGGGCATTTTGTCGATCGGCAAATCTGAAAACACACATCTGGAGGGGGCAATATGGATCGAGCTATGCGGTTACATGTGGTCGCAAAGATTATGTACTACGTAGGATGGGTCGCGCTGATCTGTGGGGGGTTAGTCCAACTGCATATCGCAACTCGGCTATTCAGTGCTGTGGACCTATCGAAGCGGAACCTGTTTGAAGTTAGCGTGATCTGTTTCATCATCTCGATGGCGTCGGAGCTTCGCACCCTGACCGCCACCGAAAAAGAACTCCCCGTCGCGGTAAAGAGGCAAGCGGCTGCATAGGGGAGTGCTGGGAGCCGGCCGCTCGGATTCACGTTTTGTTACGACGTGCACGAGCGGTTGGCTGAACACAGTTGGCTAAACACGTTGGCTGAACACGATCTGTCGCTTGTTTCAAGCCATCGGGCCGCTTTTCCCGACGCGGATCCTTTCCGATGGCACTGCTGTGAGATTCTAGTGAAGGCCAGCGCACGCTCGCATGGGTGGCGCCCGCTATTTGTGTGTCGTGCGCTTTTGTCGCAAATGTCTCGGGATGCTCACCAGGATCGAAACAGAGAAATGACGAGGATATTGGGAGGAGCCCTGAATGCCGTCCAGAAGATTGCCGTGGCTGGGGCGTTTCGCGTTTGCTGCTGCGGCCCTGGCCATCTGCATCTTCCTGGCCAACGCGGGCGGTTGGAGGGCGCGCGTTCTCGCCAGATTATTGCGCGTCGATAATGACCCGGTCGTTATTCCTCCTCCGCCGAATTTTCAACCGCAAGTCCCTCCTGGATTTAAGGTCTCCATTTTTGCCAGGGGTTTCGCCGAACCGCGCTGGTTGGCACTGGCTCCGAACGGCGATGTATTCGTAGCTGATTCGGCGGCCGGTGCGGTAGTGGTGCTGCATGATCCGCAAGGAAGCGGCATTGCTGAGTCGCGCGACATCTTTGCGGATCACTTGAACCTGCCTTTCGGGATCGCCTTCCATGACGATTATGTGTATGTTGCCAACACGAACGAGGTCCTGCGATTTCGGTATGATCCCAAAACGTCGAGGCGGCTCGGGGAAGGGGAGCACGTCCTGGACCTGCCCGGGAAGGGCTATCGGCAGCATTGGACGAGATCGCTGGCCTTTAGTCCGGATGGCAGTAGGTTATTTGTTTCCGTTGGATCGGAGACCAATGTCTCAATCGAGCGTGATGGCCGCCGCGCCGCGATTCTGGTATCAGATCCCGATGGCAGGAACATGCGCGTCTACGCAAGCGGATTGCGGAATGCGGTTGGAATTGCCTGCAATCCGAATTCGGGCGAACTATGGGCCACGGTAAACGAACGGGATGACGTTGGCGACGACGTCCCGCCCGACTATTTCACTCACGTCGTTGATGGTGGCTTCTATGGATGGCCTTTTGCGTATGGCGGTCGACACGTGGATGATCGGGTATCACCAAGACCGGATCTAGTGGCAAAGACGATTACCCCGGATGTGCTTCTGGATGCGCATGTAGCACCCCTGCAATTTGGCTTTTACGAAAAGGAGCAGTTTCCCTCTACCTATTGGCACGGTGCGTTTATCGCCGAGCATGGTTCCTGGAATCGCCGCGTCAGGTCCGGCTATCAGGTGGTGTTTGTTCCATTCCATGACGGCTCTCCTGTGGGCAAGCCGGTGAGTTTCTTTTCCGGGTTTGTGCCGAATCCAGCGGGGAAGGAAGTCTACGGGCGGATGGTGGGCGTAGCGGTCGCCCCCGACGGTTCTCTCTTGATTTCGGATGATGGTGGGAAAGTCATCTGGCGGGTTTCTTACCAGTCATCATAAGTCCCGGGTTCGCAGTGCGGGTTCGCAGGCGAGCCGTGATTTGTCGGGACAATTGGCGGACCGTTGAAAGTTTTGCCGGCCTACAAGGGCACTTCAATCAGCGTTGGTCCTTCACCCTCCAATCCCGCCCGTAACGCTTTCCCGAATGCGTCCAGCGAGCTAACCCGTGTGCCGGGCACTCCCATGCCCTGGGCCAGCTGTACCCAATCAAGGTTGGGACGACCGATCGAGAACATATCCGAGGCCCGAGTCCCCGGCTGTCCCACTCCCAGGTAAGAGAACTCCCGCTTGAGAACCGCATAGTCGTGATTGGCGAAGACCACCGTCGTGACGTTCAGGCCCTCGCGCGCCATGGTCCACAATGCCTGCAGCGTATACATGCCGCTGCCGTCGGCAGTCAGGCACAAGACTTTGCGATCGGGGCAGGCCACCGCAGCTCCCACAGCCAGGGGCAGAGCGATCCCAATCGAGCCACCGGTGTTGCCCAGCCAGTCGTGCGGCGGACATCCCTTGGTTGCTGCCATCAGGCCGCGCCCCGAAGTCATGGACTCATCGACCACGATGGCGTTCTCGGGAAGAAGGGCTCCGACCGAAGCTGCGATCCCCGGCAGAGTGATCTCCCCGCTGGGTTGTAGCGGGCGTTCCCCATTTTCGGCGGTGAACCCTTGGCCGCGTAGTGACAATGCTTCCGCCAGCCCATCGAGCGCACCCAGATAATCTTCGCCAGGTTTCGCCAGCCGGTGGATCTCACATTCGGAAGTCGTGAACGCTGCATTCTTCCCCGGATAGGCGAAGTAGGCGACTGGAGGTTGCGCGCCCACAAGAATCAGCTGACGAAATTCCTTGAACTGCTCGATTCCTTGTTCGAGGACGTACTGAACCCGATCAACCTTCGGAATCCCCGCGCCGCGTTGCAAACGAGTGATGGGATAGGGAGCGAGCAGCTTTGCCCCGGTTTCTGCGGCGATCCGTCCGGCGGCTGACAGCCCGTTTCCGTACAACGCATTCCCGCCGAGCAGGATCGCGGTGGGCAAACCCGACCGCAACATTTCAGCAGCGCGCTCGATAGCGGAGCTCGCTGGCAACGGGGGCTTGGATAAAACAGGGAGGGCTGCCACGGTGCCACCCTCGCTCCAAGCCACGTCAGCAGGCACGATCAGCGTCGCAATCTGGCCAGGGGCGGTACGCGCAGCAGTGATCGCCTCAACCGCGTCGGCGCTAAGCTGGGGCGCGGAGTTAGATGTTCGCAGCCATTTGGAAAAGGGGCGAGCGATTCCTTCGATATCAGAGGTGAGCGGAGTGTCGTGATGCAGGTGATAAGTTGCATGCTGGCCGATGAGGTTGATGATCGGCACCTGTGCCCGGCGGGCGTTGTGCAGATTCGCGAGCCCATTGGCAAAGCCGGGGCCAAGATGCAGGAGAGTGCAGGCTGGTTTTTCCGCCATCCTGGCATAGCCATCCGCCGCTCCCGTGCAAACTCCTTCGAAGAGGCCGAGCACGCAGCGCATTTCCGGCAGCCCGTCGAGCGCGGCCACGAGATGAATCTCCGACGTACCCGGGTTCGCGAAACACGTGTCCACCCCACCCGCTATGAGGGAGCGAATTAAACTCTCTGCGCCGTTCATCTTGCCGCGCCGTTCATCTTGCTACGCCGTTCATCTTGCTAGAACACTCGATTTCCGCCTCGCAGGGAGGCTTGCATTAACTGGGACGCTAATTGTACGGTGGTGGCAGAATCGCAACAACTTAAAACTCGGCCTTAAATCGTTGATAGGCGCAACTTGGCAAGGAAGCATCGAATCGCAGCATCAACTGTGGTTTGCCCGCCAGTCCCAACCGCATAATTGCCAAGCATTGCCTTCGACTACCAGAGCTCCCACGTACCGTTGGTCTGGCCGGAGAGAACGCAAACTCCAATGCGAGCTGTTTGCGGCCCGCAATTCCTCAGGCTTACCCGGCGTCAGTGAAACCTGAAAGGAGTCGAGAGGTACAGTCAGACCTCCACCAAGCGCTTTGATGTAGGCCTCCTTACGTGTCCAGCAAAGAAAGAAGCCTTCGTCTTGCAAAGACGGCGGCAGCCGTCGAAGTTCCATCACCTCTTGCGGGGAAAAATACCGCTCGGCGATGTGTTCGGTCGCAAAATCGGGCCGAACCCACTCCACGTCGACTCCTAAGTGCCGTCCCAGAGCGAACGCAAGCAACGCAACCCCATGTGAATGCGAGACGTTGAACTGAACCGATCCCTGAGGCAAGTTGACTCTCAGACCGGGTTTTCCTTGGGGTCCATATTCGAATTTGAGATCTGCTGGGGGCCGGCTTACGTACCTCCCCAACAGTTCGCGCAGAATTCCCCGGACAGCAACAAAACGATTCCGATCTCGTGGGAAAAGGAAACGTTCCGCCCGCGCCTTCTCATCCGTTGACAATGTCGCGTCGAATTGACGAAGCACTATCTCTTCGCAATCGATAGAGGCGCGCCAGACGTGAATCTCGTCCTCGGCAAGTTCAAGCCGATCCGGGCTCGGCTCCCAAGCGTCAAAGTCGGACGTAGCATGATTGTTCAGCATTCGACAGCCTTCAACTGGTCTTTAGTCTGCGCTCGTACAAGCCGGTCTCGGCCTCAGTAGAGCGCTAGTGTAACCTG
>JBEKWZ010000233.1:0-5849 GCA_049512555.1 Candidatus Sulfotelmatobacter sp.
TGATGCGCCGCAAAGCGCAAGACGCCGGCAACCTTAAGACCACTCCGCAGCTAAAGGTCACGGATCAGGATTCGGCGATTGATATTGAGCCGGTTGATCCTGACGTTGTGTACGTTCCCGCCTATGATCCGTGGCTGATCTACGGATATCCCGTGGTGGCTTGGCCGGGATGGTATCCCTACCCTGGAATCTGGTTTGACGGTCCCTACCTCTCATTCGGGCTCGGCTTCGGAATCGGTTGGTTCGGCGGCTACGGGTGGGGATGGCATCACTGGGGATTTGACTGGCATCACCACGCGGTCTTGTTCGATCACGCCCGGTATTCCTCGCGGAGCACCACGTTCTATAACCGCGGCAATTTCTATCGCGGCGATGCGGGCCGGGGCAGAGCTTTCAATCATCCCGGTGCTGCTGCCCGGCCGTTCGGTGGAAACAATCGCGCTGCCCGCGGATATGCTGCGCCGCGCGGCCAGAGCGGGGTCCGATCCGGTGCCTTCAGCGGCTTCCAGCGTGGCGGAGAGGCTCGCAGCTTTTCCTCACGCGGAAGCGCCAGCTTTGGAGGAGGCTTCCACGGTGGCGGTGGTGGCCGTCGATAACCAGGAGTAGAGCAGCGTCGATCAGCTTATTTGAAAGTTGAGAGAAATGGAGAGTGAGATATGCCGCGAACCAGGCCGAACTTCGACAAATTTCCCGGGCCCAACTTTAATGGAGCCAATCTTCTTGCCGCCAATCTCGCTGGATTTGCCGGCATTGCAATCCTGGTGACGCTATGCCTTTCTCTGAGTTCGACGGCGCAACAGCCCGGCCAGAAAACATTTTCATCGGCCGAAGACGCCAGCAACGCCCTGGTTGCCGCTGCCCAGAATAATGACGAAAAGGCCATGCTCGATATCCTCGGACCAGACGCAAAGAACATCGTCTCATCGGGAGACGAGGCCGAGGACGCCGAAAACCGCGCCAACTTTGCGCAGAAGTATCAGGAAATGCATCGCCTGGTGAAAGAGCCGGATGGAACCACGACTCTGTATATTGGCGCGGAGAATTGGCCCACGCCGATACCGCTCGTGAATAAAAGCAACACTTGGTATTTCGACACCGACGCGGGCAAGAAAGAAATTTTATACCGGCGAGTTGGCCGGAACGAAATGTCGGCCATCCGCGTTTGCCAGGAACTCGTGGCGGCACAAAAAGAATATTCTGCGCAGCACAGCGAGTATTCCCAGAAACTGTACAGCGATGAAGGGCAGCGCAATGGCTTGTATTGGAAGTCCGCCGAGGGCGAAGCCCAGAGCCCGGTTGGGCCGCTCGTGGCGACAGCCTTCGTCGAGGGCAACACCAACGCTCCGACTCCTTATCGCGGCTACTATTTCCATATTCTGACGCGCCAGGGAAAAAATGGTGCAGGCGGAGCAAAAAGTTACATCGTAAACGGCAAAGCGACTGGCGGGTTCGCATTCGCGGCGTATCCCGCGGAATACAGGTCGTCCGGGGTTATGACGTTCATCGTTAACGACGACGGAGTCGTGTATCAGAAAGATCTCGGCAAGAAGACCGATTCGCTCGCCAAATCGATGAAGGAGTACAACCCCGACGCCACTTGGCAAAAGGCCGAAGAGCAGCCGGAGCAAACCGCTGGCGATCAGAAAACCAAGTAAAGCCTAAAGCAGGCTAAATTATCTGGCTCAGCAAAATTAGCCGATGCCTGGCTTATAGCGCGGCCACTGCGACCGGATCCCGTTGTGATCGATCACGGGCTCCCCTTCGCATTCCACTTCAAAGACAGTGGTGGGATGATCGGGCGGTTGCGCCGGCAATCCCGTCAGCCGCAGGGAAAACTCGTCCTGCGCAAACGTCACACTCTGGCCCGTCTTCAACTGGCGCACGGATTTGACCTTCGTTTTCAAACCGCCGATGGCAACCACGGTTGCCGGCCGGAAAAACGGTAGCCATTCCGCCGCCGGAGAATCCCCGGGCCAGTACTGTTGGTGAATATACAGCGTGTTCCCGCGTCGAGTGTAGTTGGCGTTCGAGTTCCAGCTATACGATCCGCGCTCGGTGCCGTAAATCGACTTGCCATTGCCATCGAGCCACTGGCCGACCGTTTCCAGAATCCCCACCGATTCAGCGGGCACCGATCCGTCGGGCTTAGGACCAATATTCAGCAAGTAATTTCCGCCACCCTCGGCGCACGTGGCCAGATTGCTCACGATGGTCTTCGCGGTCTTCCAGCCATCATCGCCGCGATTGAATCCCCAGCTGTCGTTCATCGTCATGCAGGTTTCCCAGGCGCGGCCTTTCTCGGCCGCCTCGATCTCCTGTTCGGGCGTGGAGAAATCCCCTTCCAGGCCGTTGCGGTTATTCACAATGATCTCGGGCTGAAGCTCGAAAACCATCTTATTCATGCGCTCCGACTCCCACTGCTCCGCGGTCAACGGCCAGTCAACGTCATACCAGAGCACGTCGATCTTTCCGTAGTTCGTCATCAACTCGCGAATCAGCCCGTGGGTGTACGCAACAAAGCGCTGGCGAGCCGCCTCGTCAGTCTTGCAGCGCGCACCATCGGGATGGTGCCAGTCCATCAGCGAATAGTAGAAGCCCACGCGCAGCCCCTCGGCCCGCGCCGCGTCCACAAATTCGCGAACCAGATCCCGCCCCGGTCCCCGGCGCGGAGCACAGTAATCAGTGAGCTTGGTATCGAAATGGCAGAAACCCTCGTGATGCTTGGTGGTCATCACCATATATTTCTGTCCCGCGCGCCGCGCTAGTCGCGCCCACTCCCGCGCCGCGTTCGGCTTCGGCTGAAAATGTTTGGCCAGCAACTCGTACTGCGAAATCGGAATTCCCTCGACCTCCATCGCCCATTCATGCTGGCCCACCACGCTGTACAGTCCCCAGTGGATGAACATGCCGAATTTCGCTTCATGCCACCACGCCATCCGTTGCTCGCGCGTGGCCGCTTCCTTGTTGAGTTCAGTGGAAGCGGGTGGAGTCGTGTTCTGCTGCCCCGCTCCGACGACACTCGCAGCATTCGCATCGTGGACCGAATATGCCATCGCGCCGGCGCCGGCGATTCCTGCGCCCGCCACTCCAAGATGTTTCAAAAAACGTCGCCTCGAAACCGTATCCGTCCTCATGGACTGTAGTCGCTCCTCAGTGGATTTGAACTCTGAGAGTATCCCTCTGAGAACGCAGACGAGCAACTCGAATCGCGGTGATGGCGATTGGATTAGATTATTGAATGATCACTACGTTCATGCTCCACGGAGTGAGGGTCAGGGTCACCGGCAGCGCCTGTGCGCCCATGCTGGTGGTACTGGGCTGAGCCCAAGTGCTCGTCCCGACCGGGTCGGCTGGAGTTCCGGTCGGCGAGCCCGACTGGTCGTAGATGGCCTTGTCATAAGTGGTGACGGTCACGCCCGAAGATGAACTCTTCCCCGAAACCGTAACGGTCACGGGCTGGGCGAGATTTTCGTTGTCGTTGAACAACAGCACGGCCGTGCCGCTGGGGTTGGTCGCCGCATAGGCGCGCACATCGGCCGGATCGCCCACAACTGTCGTCGTCAGCGCAGTCTGGCCGTTGACCGCCATCTTGCTGAACAGCTGAAACGCGCGCGCCGTAGGGGACATGGTGCCGAGCGGTCCCGCGCCCGGACAGGTGGGATCTTCATCGGGGCCATCGGAGAAAACATTGTAAGCACCGAAATCCTGCCAGCCATAGAGCGATGTACTAAGATTCCCGTTGGCGCCGTTGCAATTGCCAAAGCCAATCCACCAGGTCAGACGCGAGACTCCTGCATTCATCATCTCGCCCAGCACCTGCCCGGCATAAAGACCCTGAGTAATCGACCAGCTCTGCCTGCCCGGATTACTGTAAGGCCCGCCGATCTCGCCCACATAAATGGGCGTGTTCGCAGTTCCCCACTCAGCCAGCTCCGACCTGAGGGTGTTGATGTTCGTGGTCAACTCCTGAGCCGCCTGCTGCACGATAAAGGTGTCGCTCTCCGAGCCCGGCGCCTCCGGATAGTAGTGGTACTCCACGAAGTCATAGGACCCCATGGCATTGTGCATCACAATGTTGTCCCATCCGTTGGACTGGTTATCCGCATCCACGTCGATGCCCACCAGCGTGTTCGGGCTGGCCGCCTTGATCAAGTGGTAGTACCCGCTAGCTCCCACGACTGCGTCAGCATAAATTGTGGGATCGTTCGGCGTAGAGTGCAGGTCGTACTCCCAGCTGCCATACTCCTCGTTCCCCACCGTCATGTGGCTCGGAGTGATGCCAGCGTTGAGCGCGGCCGTGACCCAGGCCGCCGCTTCACTCGGATCGCCGCCCGCGGTGCAGGTCGTGTTCGAGCCGTAATTCGCTGTCAACGCTACGTCGAGCTTCGCCGGCACGGCCATGTCGCTGACGAAATTTGCGAAGGTGTCATTCGGATCGGAATAACCCGCGTCGCACATAGAATTGTTCGCCCAGTGGTAGAGGTCCGAATCCGACCCGCCAGGCCAGCGCACCTGCGTAATGCCGGCAGACTGGAAAGCATTTTACGATTCCGGTCTGGTTGGTGACCAGGTCATACCATATGGCCATGTTCATTCCGAGCAGCTTGTCGGTCACGGCAGGCCCGCCAACCGGATGGTCCACGGTCACCGACGAAACCATAGCCGAGGCCACCGTCACAGTGGTCACGGCCGTGACCGCTGTACCGCTTGCAGGAGTGACGGTCAAAATATAGGTGGTGGTTGCCGTAGGGCTCACGTCCACGGCTACGCCGCTGGTCGCTGGAAGATTGCCGGGAGTGATGACGCCCGTGCCGTTCGCGAAAACCCCGGTCAGAGCCGCGCTGGCTCCCGTCGTAATGGTTGCCGAATTCGCGGTGAAGCTGGAAATCGAGGGTGGTGGAGGCGTTTTAGTGCTCGACGACCCACCGCCGCAGCCGGTTAGACCTGTCAGGCCCAGGCTGAGAATCACGGCCAGCGGAGCAAGAACAGGAAGACGTTTCATGGGATTCCCTCGGTCCAGGAAATAGCAAGGAGCCGCCGAGCGGACTTGAACCGCTGACCTGCCGATTACGAATTATCGTCAGGTCCTACCGCCGCAGCAAGCTAAATCTGTTGCAGCAAAAGACTTTAACACATCTCAGCCCGCACGGAAGGCAGTTCTGGCGATGTACAGAAGCCCTCAGGACTTCGCTTCGCAGCCCGGGCTGTCGCCGTAGTAGGCGTTGCCTTTGTAGTCGAGTTCCTCCAGACCCGCAGCCGAAGTGTAGTAGCCGCGGATCGCTTGGGCGCGGGCGATCTCTAAGAACTTTCGCTGCGGGTTGCCGGGCTGGGCGGAGCCGGCGGAAATCAGCAGATCGATTTGTTGCGAAGGGGCAAGTTGCAGGAATTCCTGACCGTGGACCTGTAGAGAGAGATCACGCAGGGCGGCGAGTCCCGCACGCGCTACAGACTGAGGATCGGCGGTTTCGAGTTCGCGCACCGATTCTTCTCCGTTGACAGCCACGGCGAGCAGGCGGTGCATCGGGTCCAGATGCTGCGCGGCGGCACGAACTCCCGCGGCCGAATACAGCCACTGATCGAACCACTGCGTAGCTTGTGCCAACGCCGTAGAGTCCGCATTGCCCATCAGGATCTCGACAAATCGGGTGGCGACGCGGAACTCCTCCGCCGAGAAGAACTGCGGTTGAAACGGGGGCGCGTTGAGCTGGACGTACTCCGTCTCACTGCCGGGTGGCGGAGACCACGTCTTGCTGCCGCTGCTCAGCGCGTGAACCAGATGCTCGGGCGAAGCGTCGTAGAGGCCGGGCGGCAGGGCGGCAGCGGCTGGTGACATGTTTTGTCCTGTCTGC
>JBEKWZ010000234.1:0-5840 GCA_049512555.1 Candidatus Sulfotelmatobacter sp.
ATCTTCACCGGAGCCTGCGCCTTACGCGCCGCCACCGCGGCGATGATTTCCAGCGGAATCACCTCGCTCTTGCCGCCGAACCCGCCGCCGACCAGCGGCTTGATCACGCGAATCTGCGCCATCGGCATCTCGAGCACCAGCGACAGCTTGTGCTGCAGGTAGTAAGGAACTTGCGTCGAAGACCACACAGTCAGGCGTCCGGGCTTGCCCGTGTGTGGATCGATTTCGAACGACGCCAGCGTCGAGTGCGGCTCCATCGCCGCGTGCGTCACTTCATTCGCGATGAACCGCGCCTCCGCTACTTGATCGGCTTCGGCAAAGCCTTTGTCGGGATCGCCAAAAACGTGGTGATAATCCTTCTCCAGATTGCCCGGCTTGGAATCGTGTATCAGATCCGTCTGCGCCTTCATCGACTCTTCCGGATCGAAGTACGCCGGCAACACTTCGTACTCGACGTCAATCAATTCCAGCGCCTTCTCGGCGATGGCCTCTGAAACCGCAACCACACACGCGACGTTGTCCCCCACATAGCGAACTTTATCGAGCGCAAGTGGGTATTCATCATGGCCGACCGGGAGAATGCCATAAGGATTGGGTGCATCCCTTCCGATGGCAACGGCAATGACGCCTTCGCACCTTTCGGCGCGGCTGGTATCGATGCGCTTGATGCGCGCGTGAGGGTAGGGCGAGTGCAGAATCTTGCCGATCAGCATGCCGGGCACGCTGAGGTCGTCAGTATATTTGCCCGCGCCCGTAGTCTTGTCGGCCGCGTCGATCATCGCGGTGGGCTTGCCGATAATGGAGAAGTCGCTCATCTCGTCGTTCCGAGCAAATGTGTGGAATCCGCCTGCTCGGGCATTCCAGCTTCACTTGGCGAGTGCCAGACCTTTGCGCTCCGCGTCGACGACTGCCCGAATCGCTTCATACATCTGGCTGTATCCCGTACATCGGCACAGATTGCTGCTCAACGCCGCGCGAACATCAGCGTCGGACGGATTCGGGTTCTCCGCCAGCAGCGCCTTCACCGTCATAATGAATCCCGGAGTGCAGTAGCCGCACTGCGCCCCGCCCCAATCGCCGTACGCCTTCTGAATCGCCGCCAGGCCGCCGTGCTCGCTCACTCCTTCGACGGTCGTGATCTCTTGTCCCTCACAGCTGGCCGCGAGCAGTGTGCATGCCATCATGGCGACGCCATCCACCAGCACCGTGCAGGCGCCACAGGAGGAATCATCGCACCCTCGCTTCGACCCAGTGAGTTGCAGCTCCTGCCGCAACACATCGAGCAGAAGAGCGTTCGGCTTGATCGCAATCTCGTGCGAGCGCCCGTTGATACGCAGGTCGATAAGTTCTTTTCTCACGTTAGCTCTCAGCTCTTATCCCGTTCGCTCTGAGCTCGCCGATTTGGCTAAAAGCTAAGAGCCAAGGGCCAAGAGCGCATTAGTACGTCGCCACTTTCCCATCCACCCGCCGCGACCAGGCATCGATGCCGCCACGCATCGACTGCGCCTTCTCGAATCCCTGCTGCCGCAGCCACACCGTCACATTCATCGATCGAACTCCGTGATGGCAGACCACCACGATGTGATCCTCAGGATCGAGCTCCTGATGTGCCCGCGACGGCACATCCCCCATGGCCATCAACTTGGCGCCATCGATCCGGGCCGTCTCAAACTCCCAGGGTTCGCGAACATCAAGCAATGTGAACGGCTCTCCCGCATCCAGCTTGCTCTTCACTTCTTCGGGTGTGATTTCGTAATCCATTCGTCGGATGCTGTCGCGCTACTTCCCCGTCCACTTCGGTTCGCGCTTCTCCATGAACGCGCGAACGCCTTCGTGTGCATCGGAAGTCTTCATCAGCTCATCGAAATAAATGCGCTCGGCGCGGGCCAAGCCCTTGTCGAAATGCATCGAGTCCCACGCATACGATGCCTTCTTGGCCAATGCTAGTGCCGCCGGACTGAGCTTGTGCAAATATCCGACCGCTTCATCCACTCCGTCAGCCAGTTCACTCTCAGGCAAGGCGCGTGTGGCTAGTCCGATCTCGGCCGCCTCTATGCCACCAATCGTTCGTCCAGTCAAAATCAGTTCCGCGGCGCGCTTCTGCCCCACAAGAGCGGCGAGCGCGGTGCAAGCCACCGGCGGATAGCAACCCAGCTTGATTTCAGGAAAACCCCATTGCGCCGATTCCGCGGTGTAGACCAGATCGCACACCATCGCCAGTTCCGCTCCACCGCCGAGACAATGCCCATGCACGACAGCGACCGTAACTTTTTTCGTCGCGACGAGGGCGCGTATCACGGCGTGAAACTTGGTCAACATCTCCTCGACCTTGTCCGGAGTATGCGCGGCCACGTCCACACCCGCCGAAAACGCCTTGCCCTCTCCGCTGAAAATGATCACGGAGATGTCCGGTCGAGATTCGATCTCGGCCAGAGACTGCGCGAGCTCTTCCATCATTCGAATATCGATCACGTTCAATGGAGGGTTGCGCAGCGAGATCCGTGCGACTGGCGAAGCCGCACTCACGCTCAGTGAAGCGAAGTTAGTCGCGGTTGGCGCCGTCAAAGTTTTCTCCGTGCCTCAGCATCTTCGTGGCGACCCCATCCATCGCTACAGGTTGATCGCCGACTTCCGCACTTCGCCAATGGTTGCGAGCGGATCGCGCGCCCCGGTCTTCTCGGCGATCCACTTTTTCTCGTTCTGGATGATGTCGAGCAGCAGCTTCTTGTCGGCCGCCGATGGCACGTAGTCTTTCATGTGCTCTTCGTAGGCGCGATCTTCGAGCGCTTCGCCCGTCTGCGCGTGGAATTTCTGTCCAGCCCACTTGCCAATCGCGCGATTGAACTTGATATGCGGCGCATACAGCTTCGGTTCGCCCGGCCTTAGAGCGCTGTTGAAGCGCTCAATCAGACCCGCTACTTCATCGCGGTAGAGATTGCGGTTGTAGTCATTCAAGTCGTCCAAGTCCGGAGCCTTTTCGTTCTTGGGCTCATCGTAGCGGCCCTTGACGCCCCACACATAAGCCCAGTGCGCCGACGACGAATGATCTGTCCCGAACAAGTCATAAGAACTCGAAATCCACTTGTTCAAATATTTCTGAATCAGCCACGCCGGAATCACCCCCGCCTCCACGATGCGCCGCAACCCATCGTTGCCCGTCCCCATGTGGAAGGCTTCTTCGCGCAACATGTACGACATCGATCGCCCCAGCGGCGCGAACGCAGAATATTTCAGCATCTGCAGCTGAAATTTTCCGTCGCGGTCGACGAAGTCGGTGTAGGTAAAGAAGTCCATCCAATTATCGACATCGACGTTGAAGGCGCCCAGCAACCGTTTGTTCTCAAACGCCCGCCGCTCCAGCATTTTCTGCGCCTCAACCTTGCCAGAGTAGCCGAAGTGGTCAACTAGCAGAGCGCACATCTGCCAGCCGTGGCGCATCTCTTCAATCATCACACGAGTGATGGCGCGACGGTCCCATTCGGTCGGCGCGTTCGCCAGCAGGTTGCGCTGCTGCTCGACGCTGGCGAACTCCGTATCGCCCTGGTAGACGATCATGTTCATCAACGCGTCACGCATCTGCTGCGTAGGCATCTGCCGCAGGTTCTCCCACTTGCGGCGCCCCTTGTACGAACCGAACTCGATTTCTTCCGTATCGATGGCGCCGTAGAGCGTGTCGAAGTGAAAGGCGTCGATGTCAGCCGTGTTCACGCCAATATCTTTGCGCCAGTCGTTGAACAGACCGATCCAATCGCTGAAGGTTCCAATTTTCGCTACTTTTCCCGGCATGTTGACCTCAAATGTTGACCGCGCATGTTGATCTCGAATACTCCGGTCTACTTCGCCTTGAATACTGCCGGCCTCTTCTCCACATACGCCGCCAGGCCTTCCTTCGCATCTTCGCTCTGGAACAGCAACTGCTGGTTCTCACGTTCGACCGCCAGCGCCGACTCCATCGGAATCTCCCATCCCGTCTGCACCGCGCGCTTAATGCGTCCTACGGCTTTTGACGCCTTGTTCGGCGGGCAGAATTGTTTGGCGTACTCCATGATGTTCTCCATGAAGCCGTCGCGCTCAAACACGTCGTTGACGATGCCAAGCTCCTGCGCCTCTTCAAACGAGAACGTGTTGCCCGTCACCATCAGTTCAATCGCCTTGCTCTTTCCCACCATGCGCGAAAGCCGCTGTGTGCCGCCGGTTCCGGGCAACACTCCAAGATTCACCTCCGGCAAGCCAATCTTTCCCGCATCCTTGCGCGCGATGCGAAGGTCGGCCGCCATCGCGATTTCGAGTCCGCCACCCACGCAGTGACCGTTGATGGCTGCGATCACCAACTTCGGCGTGTGCTCAAGACGCAACAGCATCTCATTGGCATGCAGGCAAAAATAATATTTGAACGTCGGATCAACGCTGCACAGCATCTTAATGTTCGCGCCTGCGGAAAAGAACTTGTCGCCCGCGCCGGTCATCACGATCACGTAGACGTCGTTGTCCATGCGCGCCTTCAGGATCGCCTCATCCAGCTGCCGGTTCATCTCGTACGTGTAAGTATTGGCGGGGGGATCGCACATCTCGATCACCGCGACCCCGCCATCGGTGCGGTAGTTGACAAGCTGCTTGGTAGTTTCGCCAGTTGTGGGCTGCACGGTAGTTGCCATGTCTCGCGTCTCCTTAAAATCTTCCTAAACTTTGTCATTCCGAGCGCAGCGAGGAATCTGCTGTCGCCGGCAGCCCACGCGCTCTAACGCCCGTCCCTGCTCTTCTTCGCGCCGGCCATCACGCCCCGTAGAAAAACGTCGCCCATCTCGCGCGCAAGCGATGCCGCATCGGCGTCGACTCGCGGGTTGTGCCAGGTGTAAATCCAATTCATCATGCCAAACAAACTGAGCACGGCAATGCGCGTGGAGAACTCCAGGCCGCGGTCCGCCTTCAAGTCGTCGAGCAACCCAACGCAGATCCGATAATATTCCCGCTTGATGGCCGCAACTTCCGCCGCGAAACCATTCTTGAGCGCCTCGGCCTCGTGCGAAAGCACCTTCATCGCGGCCTGATTGGCCAGAAAATATTCCAGGTGATTGAGGATGAAAATCCGGATGCGCTCTTCGGGATCGGTCACGCCTTCCAGCCGCGGCTTCAGTCGCGGCACGATCGTAGAGAACGTGTGCTTCTGGATCAGGTAGAGCAGCCGCTCTTTGGACTCGAAGTAGTAATACAGCCCCGCCAGCGACATGCCGCTCTCGCGCGATAGGTCGCGCATCGACGCGCCTTCGTATCCCTTTTTACAAAACACCTCAGTGGCGTGCGCAAGTATCTCGGCCAATCGCCGGTCATAGCGCGTGGCCGGCGCAGTCGCGCCGCGGTGCCGGCGGGCGGTCACTCGGGTTGCCGGGGTAGGACTCCCCATAATCGGGTAGTTGGTAATTCGAACGTTCGTTCGAACGAAGTATACTCCCGTGTGATCCTGATCACAAGTCCTTGCAACTAGCTGGATTGTCAATTCTTGCCCGCCGCCTCATAGGCCTGTCCCAGCCAGTCAAGAGCATCGTGCAAATCGGCATCGGAGGACACCTCGAAACTGAACCACCGTGCCTTCTTGATCTCGGCCGCACCGATGCGGGGATCATTCTCCAGACGGAGGCGAACTTTGGCAGTGGGGCTGTCGATGCGGAAGGCGAGAGCATTCGCCGTCTCCATCCCGCGAGTGCGAGGCAAGACCGCGAACATTGTGTCCTTGCGATAAAGACCTATGAATCCGAAGAAGACTCGCTGTTTGACCTGCGCCCAGTCGACAGTCTCACTTGCCAGCGCCGCACTCCACGCCTTCATCTGCTCCGAGATGGCTG
>JBEKWZ010000235.1:0-5835 GCA_049512555.1 Candidatus Sulfotelmatobacter sp.
TGTGAAGCGGTGGCGCGCCGAGGCAAGCCGCTGGGCGAACAGTTGAAGGCGCTGTGTAACCAAGTTGGTTCCTATTATCCGGAACGGCAGAACTTCCGCTTGACGCCCGAGGTCAAGGCGAAGTTCACTGAGAAGCTGCAGTCTGATCCGCGGGAATTCTGCGGGCACCCGGTCGGCCAGGTTGTCCGCACCGACGGATTGAAGCTGGTGTTCAGCGACGGGTCGTGGGTCTGCTACCGGTTGTCGGGGACCGAGCCGGTAGTGCGCGTTTACACCGAAGCGCGCAGCCAGAAAGGTCTGGAGAAGCTGAGCACGGCTGCGAAGCATTGGATTTTCGAATGATGGTGCTGCGTACTGTCGAATTCTTATTGTGAAGCCTTTTTCTAAAATCACGAGATTGCCGCGCCCGGAAGACGGACTGCGCGCGGTGGTCGATCGGGCGCCGCAGGCGGAAGCCTTGGCCGCTTCATGGATTGAGCGCGTGCGGCCGCTGGCGGTTCGCGTCTACGCCTTGCGGCGTCGCATCGCGACTATCACCGTAACTGTGCTGGCAGGGTCGCTGTTTATCCACGTAATGTTTGGTGCGAACGGGATGATCGTGTACAAGCAGAAGCGCGCCGAGTACGACGCCTTGCAGAGGCAAATCGCGCAGGTCGAGCAGCAGAACGAGCGCTATACGCAGCAGGTTCAGGGCTTGAAGAGCGACGAGAAGGCGATCGAAAAGGAAGCGCGAGAACAGTTGGGATACGCCAAGCCGGGAGAATATGTTTACGTCCCGCCGGCGCCGGTGAAGGCCGCGCCACCCGCCATTCACTCCGCAAAAAAATAGTCCGCCAATTTTCCCGAGGGTGCAACTTCTGAGTGCGATTGGTTTCTACACGCTGACAATTCCGCGGGTTCCGTGTGGTATATTTCGGGTGCCTCATTTTCACAACCAAGCGGAGATTGCTGCTCCCGAGGGGTGGCCAGGATCTTCGAAGCGCTGTGGATTCTTGCGGTGTGGAACCGCAATCTGAAATTCAAAAAGGAGAAAAACCGGCCATGAGAAAGATTCTGGTGATTTGTCTTGCGTTATGTTTCGTGTTCGCCCTGTCGGCGATGGCGTTGGATGACATGGGCAAGAGCACAACCGTCAACGGATGGATTGTCGACGCCAAATGCGGCGCCAAGGGCGCCAACGCTGGCGGCGAGGCCTGCACCAAGAAATGTGTTGCGGCAGGGGAAAAGATGGTCGTCGTCACTGATGGCGATTCAAAGGTGCTCGCTATCGACAATCAGGACGCCGTGAAAGATCACGCTGGCCATCATGTCGCCGTGACCGGGAGCGTGACGAAAGATTCTATTCACGTGAACAGCCTCAAGATGCTGTGATCGGTTCCAGAGATTGAAGCAGATGGAGGGCGGCGACCAGCCGCCCTTTTTTCGTAGAGACGTAACTTGTTAGGTCTTTGCCCGCAGCGATGCCAATGATGGTGAGGGAGACGTTGCAAGCAACGTCTCTACGAGAATTTCCTTGCCGCACATTTTCTTGCCACACACTCGACCATTTACTTCTATTTACTTCACGACGCCTTCCAGCGGAGAACTGGCCGTGGCGTATAACTTCTTCGGCATGCGGCCCGAGAGATATGCCTGGCGTCCGGCCAGCACGGCGTGATGCATGGCTTCAGCCATCAGCACAGGATCCTGTGCGTTGGCGATACCGGTGTTCATGAGAACCGCGTCGGCGCCGAGTTCCATGGCGATGGCGGCATCTGAGGCTGTACCCACTCCGGCGTCGACGATTAGCGGCACGCCGGTGATCATTTCGCGGAGAATGCGGATGTGGGCCTGGTTCTGAATTCCCATGCCGCTGCCGATGGGCGCGCCTAACGGCATAATGGTCGCCGCTCCTGCGTCGATCAGCCGCTTCGCGAAAACAATATCGTCTGACGTGTAGGGAAGAACGGTGAAGCCTTCCTTCACGAGCACGCGCGTGGCTTCGAGCGTGGCCTGCACGTCAGGATAAAGCGTGGCCTGATCTCCAATGACTTCGAGTTTCACCCAATCGGAGAGTCCGACTTCGCGCCCCAGTCGTGCGGCGCGGATGGCCTCATCGGCGGTGTAGCAGCCGGCAGTGTTGGGCAGCAGAAAATATTTCTTGGCGTCGATGTAGTCGAGCAGCGATTCCTTGCTGCGGTCGAGATTTTCGCGGCGTACCGCGACCGTCACCATCTCCGCGCCGCTGGCTTCGAGGGCGCGCGCCGTTTCCTGGAAGGATTTGTATTTTCCCGTGCCCACGATCAGGCGCGAGCGGAAAGAGCGTCCGGCAATGATTAATGAGTCCGACATGGAACCTATTGTAGCGCCGCCGTCCGGCAGCTGGGAGCCCGCCACCGAGGGCGAGACGCCCTCGGGACAGCCGCCAAGATGCCGGCGCTACATCTGCGGCCTACGGAGCCGCCGTCGCTTCCGCCTGCGCGTATAGGTCGTCGATTTGCTTGCGGTAGCGCTCTTCGATCACTCGCCGCCGCAGCTTCATGGTTGGCGTGAGGACGCCGTTGTCGGCGGTGAATTCGTCGGCCACGAGCAGGACTCGCTTCAGCTTTTCGAAGCGGGCCAGATTTCCATTGATGCCCCCGACGATGGCTTCGTAGAGCGCTTGCACTTTTGGCTCGGCGATGAGTTCGGCTCGCGACGTGAACGCGATTTCGTTTTCCCGCGCCCATTCTTCCAGCGCCGCAAAATTGGGAGAGATCATGACCGAAGCGAACTTGCGCCGGTCGCCGAGGATGGCGGCGATGCCCACCAGCGGATTCAGCTTGAGCGAACTCTCGATGGGCTGCGGCGCGATAAATTTTCCGCCGGAAGTTTTGATCAGATCTTTTTTGCGATCGGTGACGGAAAGATATCCATCGGCGTCGATGCTGCCGATGTCTCCAGTTTTGAACCAGCCGTCTACCAACGCGGCCTTCGTCTCTTCCGGGCGGTTCCAATAGCCCTTGAATACGGACGGGCCGCGCACCAGGATTTCTCCGTCTTCGGCGATTCGAACTTCCAGGTTCGACAGAATTTTGCCGACAGTGCCGATGCGGTGATTTACGGGCGTATTCACCGCAATTACCGGCGAGGTTTCGGTGAGCCCGTAGCCTTCATGAATGCGAATGCCGGCCGTGGCATACCACTCGGCGAGCTCGCGACCGAGGGGTGCGCCGCCGGAGATGAAAGTCTCAATGTGTCCGCCCATGCCTTGGCGAATTTTGGAAAAGACGAGTTTGTTGGCCAGCTTCCAGCTGCGCGATGTCGGAATTCTTCCCTCAAGAATTTCCGGCTTATGGGTTTGTCCCACGGAGAGGGCCCATTCGTAGAGTTGGCGCTTGCCCAGGCCTTTGGCGGTCTGTTCCGCCTGCGCATAGATTTTTTCGTACACTCGCGGCACGGCTACGAAAATGGAGGGCTGCACTTCCAGCAAGCTCGCCGGCAGACGATCCATAAACGGGCAATAGGCCAGCGTCACGCCGTGATAGATCATGGCGAAATCCACGTGGCGCGCGGTGATGTGGCAAAGCGGCAGAAACGAAATGCTGATCAGACCGGGCCGCATATTGAAGCCTTGCAGCGAGCACAGAATATTGGAGGTGATGTTGCCGTGGGTCAGCATCGCCCCTTTGGAAGTGCCGGTTGTTCCGGAAGTGTAGACGATAGTGGCCAAGTCGTCGGGGACGATCGAGTGCGCCCGCGCTTCGAGGTCGGCGCCGAGAAGTTCCGGGCCTTGCGACGTGAGCTGATCCATGGTGACGCACTTGCTCGCGAAGAGAGCGAGATCGCCGGTGAACTCCACCGGATCCATGACCACGATTTTTTCGATCTTCGTATTTGGGAGGATCGACAGGACCTTGTGCAGTTGCTGATCCGACGAGAGAAAGATGGCGCGGCAGCCGGCGTCATTCAGCACAAAGGCAGTTTGCTCGGCGGTGAGCGTGGTATAGAGCGGGACGGTCACGGCGCCGAGCAACAGGCTGGCCATGTCGGCGATGGGCCACTCCGGCCGATTTTCGCTGAGGATGGCGATGCGATCTCCCGCTCGAATGCCCCAGGCATGCAGCGCGTGCGCGGTACGGGCGACGCTCCGGCCAAACTCGCGCGACGTTACGGGCTGCCAGTTTCCGGCGTCGCGGTAGAGCATCATGCGGTCAAGATTGCGTGCGACCGCGGCGAAGAAAATATCGTTGATCGTGCTAATGCTCGTAAGGCTCATTGCGTTTTTCAAGGCCCATTCGCGAACCGGACTCGGAACGCAGCTTGGCCAACCAGCTTGGCCAAACATCCTGGTCCAATCGCCGTCGCGAAACTGCTTCGATTGAACTTTACTGTTTTGTTAGCCGTTTGAGCAATGTGAAAGGTCGGCTTTCTGGGTACGATCGAGTTTTACCGCCGACGCCGCCGGGTATGCTGGGTCATCACTCCCGTGGGAGAAGTTCAATGCGAACGCTGCCGTAGAGATGTAGCTTGCTACGTCTCTGGCGGCGGCATTTCGAATGGTGGCGAGAGAGACGTTGCAAGCAACGTCTCTACGGCGAGAGTGCATCTCCGCCGGGTGGATCACTGCCAACCACTTCCGGCTTCGGGGGAAACTAAAGTACCTCTATTGTGTTTACACGGATGTCGCTAAAATCGATGCGTACGGATTTTTATTCCGTCGGGGCGAAATCATGAAATCTCAAAAGTTGTGGTCCTGGATATTTCTACTGGCGAGCCTGGCCCTCGCGCTTCAAGTTTCCACCATCGCAAGAGCGCAAGATCAAGGTAACGACAACGCAGACGCTTCCGATCAGGATCAATCTCAGGATCCTCCGGCCCGCGTAGCCCGGCTGAACTTCTCTCAGGGCGACGTGGAGTTTCGACCGGCCGGGGAAGACGACTGGGTCACGGCGGTTCCCAACCGCCCCATGGTTACGGGCGACGACCTGTGGACCGACGAAGACTCGCGGGCAGAAGTGCACGTGGGCTCGGCAGCCATCCGCATGGGAGCGAAGACCGGAATCACTTTCCTCGAACTCGACGACCACACCACGCAGATCCGGCTGGCGCAGGGATCGTTGATTTTGCGGGTGCGCCACGTCGATGACGACGACACCTATGAGATCGACACGCCCAACATCGCGTTCAGCTTGCTTCAGCCCGGTGAGTACCGGGTCGACGTAAGTGAAGACGGAAGTCAGACCATCACCACTGTCTGGCACGGCCGCGGCCGGGTCACGGGCGGAGGGCTTACTTACACGGTGGTCGCGAATCAGACTGCCACGTTTACCGGCAGCGATCACCTGGATTACGACCTCGGGCAGATCGCCAACCGGGATGACTTTGACAGTTGGGCCTTTGACCGCGACACTCGCGAAGACGACGCCGACTCCGCGAATTATGTTTCGCGCGAAATGACCGGCTACGAAGATCTCGACGACAGCGGCGATTGGAGCTATGTAGCCGGCTATGGTCCGTGCTGGCGGCCGCGCGGCGTCGTCGTGGGCTGGGCTCCGTATCGCTTCGGCCACTGGGTTTACCTTGGCCCGTGGGGATGGACCTGGGTCGAAAACGAACCCTGGGGATTTGCTCCTTTCCACTACGGGCGCTGGGCGTTCGTGAATAACGGATGGTTCTGGGTGCCGGGGCCGGTAGTGATCCATCCGGTGTGGGCGCCCGCGATGGTGGTGTTTGTGGGCGGAGGTGCGGGGTTCCACTTCTCGGCGGGAGTTGGCGTGGGATGGTTTCCACTGGCTCCGGGAGAAGTCTACGTACCGTCTTACCGCGTGAGCCGCACCTATGTGAACAACGTGAACATCACTAACACGACGGTGA
>JBEKWZ010000236.1:0-5833 GCA_049512555.1 Candidatus Sulfotelmatobacter sp.
TGAAGGCATTGGGCGGGCGGTCTGCGGCAGAGCTCATGAAATGATTGTAGATTCTTGACCGGGGATTTGCGAGGGAGCATCGATCTGCTTCCAGCGATTTCGAGTACAATCCGGTGTTCTTACGTCAGGCTCAGGGAGCGCGCATGAAAATCAGGAGCGTCTGCAGATGGTTGGGCGTGTTGGCAGCGCTGGCCGCGCCGCTGGCTTTATTCGCGGCGGCATCGGGACCGCAAGTGAAAACTGCTTGGGGGATGGTTGAGGGCAAAGATGATGGGGCCGTCCACGCATTTCTTGGAATTCCGTATGCTGCGCCGCCTGTGGGCGACTTGCGATGGAAGCCGCCTGTGGCTGCGGCAAACTGGACCGGAGTGCGCAAGGCGACGGAGTTTGGCAACCACTGCATGCAGGGAAGAATTTATGGCGACATGGACTTTCGCGACCCCGGCGGGAGCGAAGACTGTTTGACTCTGAACGTGTGGGTTCCGGCAAAAGCCGCGGGGGCGAAACTGCCGGTGATGGTCTGGATTTATGGTGGAGGCTTCGTTGCCGGGACTACTTCGGAGATGCGGCAGGATGGCACGCATCTGGCGCAGCAGGGCGTGATTGTCGTGAGCATGAATTACCGGCTCGGCGTCTTCGGATTTTTTGTGCATCCGGAACTGGCGAAGGAGTCGGGGCACAATGCGGCTGGAAATTATGGGCTGCTCGACCAGACGGCGGCGCTGCGGTGGGTGCATGAGAATATTGCCGCGTTTGGCGGCGATCCGGGCAACGTGACGATTTTCGGGGAAAGCGCGGGATCATTTTCGGTGAGCGCGCAGATGGCGTCGCCGCTGGCGAAGGGGCTATTTCAGAAGGCGATTGGAGAGAGCGGCGGAGCGTTTTTCAGCGGGGGTCTGGCGTTCGAACCGCGGTCGGTGCGCGAAGAAAAAGACGTCAAGCTGGTCAGCGCTAAGCTGGGAGTCAGCACGCTGGCCGAGTTGCGGGCGATCCCGGCGCAGAAACTGCTGGATGCGTTTTCGCCGCCGCAGTCGCGGGGCTTTGATTTCGAGCCGGACGTGGACGGATATTTTCTGCCCGAACCTGCGCCGGCGATTTTTGCAGCGGGCAAACAGAACGACGTGCCGCTGCTGGCGGGATGGAACCACGATGAGGGGAGCTTCGAGGTTGCCTTCTCTCCGCAGAAACCAACGGCGGATAGTCTGAAGGCGATGGCGCAGAAAGAGTTTGGCGACAAGGCGGCGGAGTTTCTGAAGCTCTATCCTTCCGACACTCCGGAGCAGACGCTGCGTTCGGCGGAAGATTTCGCAGGCGACCGGTTTATTGCGTTCTCTACCTGGGCTTGGGTGGAAGCGCAGGCCAAGACTGGAAAGCAGCCAGTTTACCGGTATCGTTTCGACCTGGGGCCACCGGCCGATCCGAAGGGGCCGCAGTTGGGCGCGTATCACTCGGCGGAGATTGAGTATGTGTTTGGGCAGCTGGATTCGAAGGCTGGGGTCGCGTGGCTGCCAGAGCATCGTGCGCTCAGCGACGAGATGCAGAAGTATTGGGCGAACTTCGCGCGCAGCGGCGATCCAAATGGGCCGGGGCTGCCGAAGTGGTCGGTGTATTCGGCGGCGGACGGATGGGAGATGATGTACTTGGACGCGAAGTCTGCGGCGAATAAGGATGATTTGCGGGAGCGCTATTTGTTTTTGGCGGGAGTGTGGGAGAAGTAGAGCTGACGCCAGCTTTCGATTGAGAACTCCTCTTGGGGCTGGTGGTGGTCTATGCGAGCACGGGGTCCTTCGACTGCGCAGTCCGAGTCGCTGCGCTCATCGGACTGCTCCGCTCAGGATGACAGAGCGTTTTGCTGAGAGCTGATGGCTGGCAGCTCAATTCGCTGACGGCGCACTCTTCGCGAACTCGCTTCGGTGTCGGCTGTAGAAGATGTAGATCAGCAGGCCGAGAAAAAGCCAGATCACGAAGCGGAGCCAGGTGATGACGGTGAGGCCGGTCATCAGTCCGCCGCAGAGAGTAATTGAAATCAGCGGGAACCACGGCACAAGCGGCACTCGGAAGACACGCGGGCGGTCGGGTTGCGTGCGGCGGAGGATGATGACGCCAAGCGAGACCAGCACGAAGGCGAACAGCGTGCCGATGTTCGACAGGTCGGCGGCGTCGCTGATGGCGAAAATTCCGGATGGAATACCTACTGCGAAGCCCGCGATCCAGGTCGAGACGTGCGGTGTTTTGAACCTGGAATGGACGAGGGAGAACATCTTCGGAAACAGGCGGTCGCGCGACATGGCGTACCAGATGCGGGCCTGGCCATATTGAAAAACCAGCAACGATGAGATCATGCCGGTGAGCGCGCCGATCACGATAACGGAACGCGACCAGCGGCTGGCGCCGAGCACTCTCAGCGCGTAGGCGACGGGAGCATCGGCTGCTTCGCCGGAGACAAAGGTCGTGTACTTCATCATGCCGAGTAACACGATGGAGACACCCACGTAGAGCACCGTACAAACAATGAGAGAAGCGATGATGCCGAAGGGCAAGTCGCGCTGCGGATCGCGCGCCTCCTCGGCCGCAGTGGAGACCGAATCGAATCCAATGTAGGTGAAAAAGACGATGGCGCCTCCGGTCACGATACCTCCGAATCCGGAGGGCGCGAACGGCGTCCAGTTGCTGGTATGCACCAGAGCTCCACCGACTACGAGGAAGATCAGGATCGCGCCGATCTTGATGGCGACCATGATGTTGTTAGCTTTGGCGGATTCTCGAATGCCGCGCACCAGAAGCACAGTCAGAATAAAAATTATGAGGAATGCGGGAAAATTGAAGTAGGAGCCGGTCCAGTGTCCCGATTCCCAGACTGGCGTAGACCATCGATCGGGCAGGTTGAGGCCGAACGATGCCAGCTGGCCTTTGGTGTACGCGCTGAAACTGATGGCGACAGCCACGTTGCTCACAACATATTCGAGGATGAGATCCCAGCCGATGATCCAAGCGAAGATTTCGCCGAGCGTCGCGTAGGAATAGGTGTAGGCGCTGCCGGCGATCGGAATCATCGACGCCAGTTCGGCGTAGCAGAGGCCGGCGAAGCTGCAAGCCATCGCGACCAGGAAAAATGAGATGGCGATGGAAGGACCGGCGGGCGGGCGCCCGTGCATGAGGACGGCGGCGGTGCCCCCACCGCGCAGGAAGTTCACGATGATGTCGAGCACCTGCGCGTGCAGGATGGATGGGGCCTGGAAATATTCTCCGGCGGCGGCGGTGCCAGTGAGCACAAAGATGCCTGAACCGATGATGGCGCCGATGCCCAGCGCCGTTAGCGACCAGGGGCCCAGGGTTTTTTGCAGCTTTTGTCCGGGCGCCTCGGAATCGGAGATCAGCTTGTCGATCGACTTGCAGCAGAAAATCTGTTTGTCGGAGGTACGGATGACGGCGGCGGGTTCCGTGGGTTGTGACAAGCGGTTGTGGTCTCCTGGGTGCAGCTTTCAGCTATCAGCCCCTTCGCCATTCGGCTCAGGGCAGGCTAAGAACAGCTCTCAGCTTCAAGAACCCGTCGCTTCGCGACGGAGCGGGCGAGCCGCCCGCTCCCACACGAGTTCCGCCTTTACCGCTTGGCCTGGCCGCGGGCCAGTTTCTTGACCTTAGGCTTTTTCGATCCGCGAGGATAGTCGCGGGGCTTGAGCGGTTTTTCGGCTTTGCGTTTCTTGCGCGCGGTGCGTTTGGCTTTCTTGCGTTCTTCTTTGGTCAGCTTGGATGTATTTGCCATGATTCCTTTTCGGATTGAGTAATTGTGTAATTTGGTAATTGAGTAATTGAAAAAACCTGCAAGGTAGTCCCGAAAATATTACTCAATTACTAAACTTCTCAATTACTCGACGATTTCAAGCCCGTTCCAGCTGGGCGTACTTCTCCACCAGCTTCTTTAATCCGAAGCGTGGAAATTGTACCGTAATCTTGGCTTCTTCGCCTTCTCCTTCGCGCTGGTAGACGGTGCCTTCACCGTACTTCGGATGGCGAACCTTCTGGCCGGGGCGGAATCCGCGCTTGCCGGTGGGCTCTTCGACCTTCGTTTTCGGCACGCTGAACTTCTTGCCGCGACTGGCGAAGAATTCGGCAATGTTCTCGATGGAGTTGTAGGGACGGGCCGGGGCGGTGGGCTTTTGGCGGCTTTGCGCGGCGGGCGCTCCGTGACCGTGCCACGACGCGCTTTGATCTTCGTCTTCATAGGAGTAGTGGGTGGACTCGGCCTCGTAGGCTGGGCTTCGCCCGGCGGGACGGGCGAATGCGCCCGTCCCCACATGGGCCGTGCTGGCACGGCGCGTTCCTAATTCTTCCAGCAACGGGGCGGGAACTTCTTCCAGAAATCTTGATGGGACGCTGGCTTCGGGCAAGTCGGTGCCGTATCTCCGGCGGTAGACGGCGCGCGTGAGGATGAGTTGATCCATGGCGCGGGTCATGCCGACGTAGCAGAGACGGCGCTCTTCTTCAATGTCTTCGGGGACGAGCATGGTGCGGGAGTGCGGAAAGAGTCCTTCTTCGAGGCCGCTGAGAAAAACCAGAGGAAACTCCAGACCCTTGGCGGCGTGCAGGCTCATGAGCGTGATTTGGGCGCGGGCGTCGTAGTCGTCGGCGTCGGCGACGAGGGCGGCGTGGTCGAGGAACTGGTCGAGGGTTTCTGCGCGGTCCCGCGAGTCCATGGCGGCGTTGACCAATTCGTGCAGGTTTTCAATGCGGGAGAAAGCCTCGGGAGTGTCTTCCTCTTCGAGCAGCTTGATGTAGCCAGTGCGGTCGATGAGGAACTTCAGAATGTCGGCCGTGTTGACTGTGGGAGTGGGAAAGGAATCGGGCGTTGAGCCGATCTGTGGCTCTGGCGGTTTGTCGGTGGCGCCGGCGTCCCGCCGGCTGTCGTGGAGGCGTCCCGCCTCCACCGTGGGATCTGGTTCGGAGTCCGTAATTTCAGAATCTGTCGCGCCGAAGTCGAATGAGAAATTGCCGAATTCGGTAGGGTCGAAGGCAGTGGCGTCGCCGGGACTGGGGGCTCGCTCGTCGGTGGAGCCCGCTAATTCCGCCGACTGCGCGGGCGAGTCGCCCGCGCCCACACGTTCACTGCCTTCCAGTTGCTCGGTGAAAACTCCGGCCAGCATGGCGCGGGCGTCTTCGATCAGCTGTTGGAAACTTTTCAGGGACGCCAGGGCTCGCGGGGGCAGGAGCTGGCGGCGGATGGCTTCTCCGACGGCGCCCCATAGTGACAGGCCGGTTTCGAGCGCCAGATTCTCGAGCGTATCGATAGTGCCTTTGCCGATGCCGCGGGTGGGCGTGTTGATGACGCGCAGCAGAGAGATGGAGTCGTCGGGATTTTGAATGACTTTGAGGTACGAGATCATGTCTTTGATCTCGGAACGGTCGTAGAACGAGAATCCGCCGACGATGTGATACTTCAGGCCGTAGCGGCGCATGGCCTCTTCGAACAATCGCGACTGCGAGTTGGTGCGATAGAGGACCGCGGCGCGCGGAGTTTCGCCGCGTTCGTTGGCGGCGTGATCGTTGGCGGCGCGCAGATATTTTGCGATGTGGTCGGCGGCGAAGAGAGCTTCGTTTTCGCCGTCGGGGGCTTCGTAGTAACCGATTTTGGTGCCGCCCTGGCGAGCGGTCCACAGGTTCTTGCCTTTGCGGCGGATGTTGTTGGCGACGACGGTCGAGGCGGCCTGCAGAATGTTTTGCGTGGAGCGGTAGTTCTGTTCGAGGCGGATGATTTTTGCTTCGGGAAAATCCTGCTCGAATTCGAGGATGTTGCGAATGTCGGCGCCGCGCCAGGAATAAATCGACTGGTCTTCGT
>JBEKWZ010000237.1:0-5830 GCA_049512555.1 Candidatus Sulfotelmatobacter sp.
TTCGCCCCACCGACGAAGATGAAGCCCGCACCCGCGAGGGCCTCGACGCCCTCGCCGTCGAAGGCCGCCTCGGCGCGCTCCTCATCCAGTTCCCCGTTTCGTTCAAAAACACTTCGCTCAACCGCGAATATCTCGACCGCCTCTTGCGCCAGTTCATCGAATATCCACGCGCCGTCGAAGTCCGCGACTCCAGCTGGAACAACCCCGAAACGGTCGCGGCTTTCACCCAGAAAAATGTCGCCTTCTGCAACATCGATCAGCCCCTGCTAGGCCACTCGCTCGCCCCCACCGAGCACGTCACCGCGCCGTTAGCCTATGTTCGCCTGCACGGACGCAACTACAGCGAGTGGTTCGATTCCGACAATCGCAACGACCGTTACAACTATCTCTACAACGAAAGGGAATTGTCCGGCTGGAAAGACCGCATCGCAAACGTCGCCGAGCGCGCCCAGACCACCTATGTCATCACCAACAACCACTTCGAAAGCAAAGCCGGCGTCAACGCGCTGGAGTTAAAGGCCATGGTTACCGGCAAGCGCGTCTCCGCGCCGCCCACGCTGATCCAAAAATATCCTGAGCTCAGAAGATTCGCCGATCCCGCCAACGACTCCGACACCGCGCCCCCTGCCAACCAGTTCTCCCTGCTGGCCTGACCGATTGCGGAAGAAAACCGAGCGTCAATAAAGGACTATATTTCCCCTCGCACCAGAAGCGTTGAACCGGCCGAAGTTTCCGTAACCGCATGGTCAATACTTGATATAGTGATCCGCAGGCAACCCCGAGTCTTCTCCCCGAGTCCTAGGGGTAGGAGGTCTGCATGAGAAAGTACGTCCTTTCCGTTTTCTCCCTTGCCATTCTCGCGATCGCACTAACCTTGGCGTGCGGCTCGTCTACGCCGACGTACATGTTACAGTCGGTGAACCTCAGTCCCACAGCCGCAGATGCCCAGGGCGCCCCAGTCCAGTTCACGGCCACGGGTTACTTCAACCTGCAACCCTCGCCGGAGCAACTATTTTCGGCTAATTGGGGAGTGTGCTATCAGAATCTGCCGACTACCGCCGTCTCGGTTAGCTCGAGCGGATTGGCCCGGTGTGCAGCCGGCTCGGTTGGCACCTATACAGTTTGGGCCTGGGCCGAGCGCGCCGGCTCCTGCGGCGGCAACAACGGCGAGGACCCTGCGAACCTTTGCGGCGGCGCCAGCGAATGCCAGGTTACCGGCACAGCACAACTGACGTGTCCCTAATATCTCTCGGAGCCGGAATCAGGGCTTGGCGCCCACCAGCCGCATGTACTCACTCACGGTCACGAAGCGGTAGCCGCGCGCCTTGAGACTCGCAATCAGCTCCGGCATGATCGCCGTGGTCGTCGACAACTCATGAAAGGCGAGAATGTGCGTATACACTCCGCGCCGTTCCCGCTGTTCCACTTGCTTCAACACCGCATCCACTAAAGAAGGCTTGGGGCAGTCGCTGGATTTTCTGGCGCACAAATAGTCGAGGGAATTCACGTCGCGCAGCGCCATGGGATTCTCCTGCGAGATGGTCAGCAGGTGATATCCCTGCCGCTCGAGATCGAGGCGTGCATCGTCAGAAATGATCCAGTCCGGAGGCCGCAGATAGTTCGGCCGAGTGCCAGTGATCGCCCGGATCGCGTCCGCGCCTCGATTCACATCGCTGATCACCCACTGCTCTCCCTGTTTTCGCTCGGCGCTGCGCAGTTCAATGTGGCTGTAGGTGTGGTCTTCCAGTTCGTGGCCGCGCCGTACCAATTGCTGGGCCGCGTCGATGCACGTGATTCCCACATTCTCTTCGTAACGACGGTCTCCCCAGGTCTTCGGCGACAGCCGCCATCCCACGACAAAAAACGTCGCCTTCACGTGATTTTCATCCAGCACGTTCAGCAAGCTCAGACCATGATGTTCGCCAGGCTGTTCACCAGGATGATCGCCCTTGCTCCCAAACAAAACATACGGTCGCGGCCCATCATCAAAAGTAAGTGCAATCAGCTTGTCACTCGAAAAAGCGACTCCGGCATTCAGAAACAGCAGCAGGGCTGCAGCCAACGCTCGGCGAGCTTTGCAGGCGGTGCGGGCTTTGCGGGATAACATCCGGTCTCCAGGGATGACTTGGCGCGTCATCCCTCCAATTATTGGAGCCGTTCCTCCGCGTGGCTAATTACCTTTGTGGATGTCCTGTCGGACACTCGCCCCGCGCGGGCCGCCTATCGCATGAGGAATGTCGTAGAATTTTCTAATGTCAGTGACGGTAGAAATGCACAACACCGCCGACGCCGAGTCCCGGCGCGATCTAATCGCAATGATCGAGCATATCCTCGCCGACCGCCCCGGAGACTGGCGCGTTGTCATCCTCGCCTCGCAAGGCAGTGATTCCTGGGAAATGCAGATTACCGGCCCCAATGCTTTCGAGCGCTCCTACACCCTCGAAGGCACACTCGGACAGCACGAACCCGCTACCATCGCCTCGATCATTTCGAAAATGTTGCCCAGCAAAGGCTGAGTTCAACGAGTGAAATCACTGATTCCGCCAGTTATCATTTTTGCAACGAGTTCCAATCGCCGGTTCGACTGATACGGATTAAGATTGCAGCATTGAGGCGAAGGCTTCCATGTGCATCACACCAAAGTGGTTCACCTTAGGATTGACTCTATCCCTTGCGTCGGCCGGGTTCTTTTCTCCCGCTGGGCCAACAAAACCACGCGAGAATCCGCCAGACGGAATCCCCCAGCAATCGCACTTGGAGAGTCCGCAATCGCCGCCCCCAGCGGCTTTTTGGGAATTGCGGCCAGCGCAAGTCGATGCCATGCTGCTTCCAATTCCTGACAGCGAGGAGTCACGCTACCAGCACCTCCACCAATATTTCTCAGACTTGCATTGCCATCCCAACCGGATGGTGGAGCAAACGATTCCCAAGCACGCGGGCAAGAACCTGCTGTGCGTGTTACCCGGAAAGAATGCCGAACAGATACTTGTGGTTGCCCGCTACGACGGTCGTTGGGAACCTAGCGGCTGGAGCGATGCAGTGACGCTGCCAATCCTTTACAACGCATTGCAAGCCCAGCCCCGGCAGCATACCTTCGTTTTTGCGGCAATCTCCGGAAGCGCTGGCGAGAAGGAGTTCTTCGTCAATCTCCGGAAAAATAACCAGCCGCCGGTGCAAGCGATTGTCGTATTAGCTTGGCTGGGCATGGGCGAGCCTCGCTTCTACACGGCAGGCAACAAACTGCTGGATACCGAAGCGGCCTTTACAGCTCACCTCCAAGGCGTTTCGGTTCCGATGAACGATCCGCTCTTCAGCGCAGTTTCCCATAATTCTGTGCTGTCCCTGGCAGACGGAATTCCCTCCGTCTTGATACATTCGGGGGATTTTTTTCGGCAAGTTTCCACTCCGGCATTCCACAAAGACTTCGATTTCATAGCGTACTACCTCTGCAGAATCGATACTAAATTGGCAATTCCCACGAACCCTCCCACGCACTAAACCGCCCTGCCATCGCCCTCTCGAGTCGGTTCAAGAACACAACGGTTCTAAGATAGGCTGGGTCGTTCCAGGACGGACCTTTCGGAGTGCGCACTCATCTCGCTCCAGTAAAGCGAGAGCGAGAAAGCAAACCACCAAACGGTCGTGAGAACTAGGCTTTCTACGTCGCCTTTTAGCGTGCTATGGGCGAGAGGGAGCAGCGTCAAAGCGGCACAGGACAGCGAAGTCCCGACTAGGCAGAGCCCTACTGTCTTCAGCCAGTCCACGGACCTGAGTGACCTCAACCAGAAAAAACGCACCAACATCCAGTATCCCGAGGAGCCGATCACGGAGCCAGTGAGAAGAAAGAGAAACGTCGCCCGGGAAGCGTTTGCAGGCCGAGCGAGAAGGAACGGGACCCATACGATCGAGCCCACCCAGAACGCGAGAAGAGGCGTTGCTACGCTCCACACTACAGCCAGCGTGGCGAAACCCAAGGCGGTGATCGGACGGGCTAGCTTTCGATCTCGCAGCGAAACGATGATGGACGTCGCATGCAAGAGGCCAATCAACCCGTAATGAAAGGTACGCCAGTTTAAGATGCGGTCACCCAGCTCAACGTCTCTCGCCAACCAAAGTATGACGACAGCAACTGACAACGTCGAGAAGTGAAGACCATACCTGATCACTTTCATCGGGCGCACCGTTCGTAGCAGTTCTTTCTCAGTGTATTCCGCAGGGATCTAGGCAAGAGAGAGGCAGAGCCTGACGACACTCGCTAACTCGTTATCCCAGAGGATTTTTGCGGGTAAGCGGTTCGTCCGCAATATTTTGCGCGCTTCCGCGGATCGCTGTACCGCGTAACGGCCGCAGACTCAAGGATTTGGCTTCGGGGAAAAAATGAAAGATATCGACCGCTCAAACATCTTGCCGGGCGTGGAAATGCGCGCCCGATCGTGTTTATTTAGGAATACGCTCCGCGCAACGGGCTGCTGCTCCTATGCTCCCACCGCCGTATGATCGGCCATCCGGCGCTTGTTGTAGCGCAGCGCGACGTTCATGAAGACGTGGCCCAGGGAGGTCTCAAACGAGATCATGAGGGCTTCGGTGTCTTCGCTGGTCTTGTCGCCCTCCTGCGCGGTGAGCAGGAGCGGGGGATGCACGCGGAAATGGAAGCCCTGGTCGTTGAGCGCGGAAATAGCATTTCCCACCACCTGATTGGCGAGTTCGAAGATGGTTTCCTTGATCAGCTCGTCCGACTCGGGGAGTTGGGCGCCGGCGTAATGGCTGGCCACCTTCACCGCCGTCTGCGGCTCCAGGTCGAGCACGATCCGGCCTTCAATGTCGCCGGTCAGAGCGATCATGCCTGCCACGCCCTTGCGGCGATAGGCATCCTCTTCCATGGTGAGGTTGCCCACCTTGGTCGTGCCCTGCAGACCCTGCGACAACACGGCGTCGGCCGCGTTGATGAACGGCTGGATCAGTTCCATCTTCATCGAGTTAGACTCCCGCTCCGGCCGCGCCGGCCACCGCTCCGTCGTCACCCATCACGTACTTGATCACCTCGTACAGCACTTCCGGCTTCACCGGCTTCTGCACGAAATGGCGTGCGCCCCGTTGCAGCGCCGCGACAATGTTTTCCTGGTATCCCACCGAGGAAACCATCACGATGCGCGCTTCCGGATGCTGTTGGACAATCCGTTCGGCTGCTTCGATCCCTTCCATCTGCGGCATGGTGATATCCATGAGCACAACGTCAGGATGCGTGCGGTCGAACTCGCTGATGGCAGTCAAGCCGTCGCCGGCCTCAGCCGCCACCTGCCCGCCGAACGTTTCGATCATGCGGGCCAGATTCTTGCGGGCAAACACGGAGTCGTCCACGATCAAATAGCGGACCGGCTGGCCGTCTTTGCTTCGTTTTACGGGTGCAAACTGCTCCATACAGACCTCCCCTGTCTACTGCATATCATGCCCGGCTCGTCCCGCACCAGATCACTCTGGTCACGGGTCGCTTCCGGCCGAATTCCTAGTTTCCGGCGCGCACTGCCCGACCCGCTTCGGACCCAATACTGCGTCCGCAGAGAGCCTGTAGCGTCGCCCCCATAACATCCAAACCCACCACACGAACGGCGTATCCTCGTTCAATCGCCGCCTTCGGCATGCCATACACCACGCAGGACTCTTCGCTCTGCGCAATGGTCATGCCGCCTTCTTTCTTCACTGCTCCCAAACCTTCGGCGCCGTCGTCGCCCATGCCCGTCATCAGCACGCCGACTGCTTGCCCCTTGAATTCCTCGGCCACGCTCCTGAGCAGTACATCGGCACTGGGACGGTGCCCGTTCACCCGCGGCTC
>JBEKWZ010000238.1:0-5804 GCA_049512555.1 Candidatus Sulfotelmatobacter sp.
TTCATCAATACTTTCTGGTGGATGTTCATCGTGGCAGGCTTTGGCCTGTTCTTCGGGATCAAGCAGATCCGCAAGCATCCCCGCGGCCGCTACTACTTTGACAAGATGTTGCTGTTCATCCCCGTGATCGGTGGGCTGTTGCGCAAGATCGCGGTCGGCCGCTTCACCCGGACGCTGGGCACGCTGATCACCTCAGGCGTACCGATTCTCGAAGGCTTGAGCATCACCGCGAAAACCTCAGGCAACGCCGTGCTGGAAGAGGCGCTGATGAAAGTGCGGAAAGCCATCGAAGAAGGCCGCACCATCGTCGATCCGCTCCGCGAATGCGGCGTGTTTCCCAATATGGTGACCCAGATGATCGGCGTCGGTGAAGCCACTGGCGCCATGGACTCCATGCTGCAGAAAATTGCCGACTTCTACGAAGAAGAAGTCGACGCAGCCACCAAGGACATGCTGGCCATGCTCGAGCCACTCATCATCGCGGTTCTGGGCGTCAGTGTCGGCGGTATTGTCATCTCGCTCTACATGCCGCTGTTTGCCATGATCGCCAAACTGGCTGGCTAGCAAGAAACCGGGTCTTGGGTCTTGGGCCTCAGGTCTTGGGCCCAAGACCCCCCGAGCGCCTCACATTTCACGAGCGAGCGCCTGAGACCTGAGACCTAAGACCTAACCGAGACCTGAGATCGCAATGCAATCGACGTTTGACGAGCGCAATTGGCTGGGTTGGCTGGTCCGGGTCCGCATTTTCATCCTGACCCTCCTGCTGGCCGTTGAGCTGGCGGTCGCCCACTTCAGTCCTGCGCCGCTGCCCGTGCGCCTGTTTGTCAGCACCATTCTCTTCTGGTACAGCCTCTCCCTGTTCTACGTGCTGCTGCTCTCTTTCTGGCAGGAACACCGCATGCAGGCCACTCTGCAGGTGCTGACCGATCTGATTCTGGTCAGCCTGGTCATCCACGAAACCGGAGGATGGGACAGCTCTCTCAATTTCCTCTATCCCCTGGTCATCATCGTGGCCAGCGTGTTGTTGCCGCGGGTGTGGGCGCAGCTGGTTGCCGCCCTAGCTTTTATCCTCTACGGCACCGTGCTGGAACTGAACTATTTTGGAGTGGTTCCTTCTTACTGCACCACGCATCCCGGCCTGAAGGCTCTGCAGGCCATCATCTTCGTCAACCTTTTCGCCTTCCTCGCCGTGGCGTACCTGGCGGGCCTGCTCACCGCAAAACTGCGCCAGGCGCGCGTGCAGCTGAAAGACACCAGCGGCGCGCTCGAAAGCCTGCAGGCGCTGCACGAAAATATCATTCACTCCATCAGCAGCGGCCTGATCACCACCGGCCTCGACGGCCGTATCACGCTGATCAACGCCGCCGCCCAGCGGCTCTTGGAAATTGCTCCGCTCCAACTGTTAGGTTCCCCGGTTCACAAATTATTTCTCGATCCGTTGCCGACCGTGGAATCGCCGCACACCCACGCCGAAGTCCGCTTCGATGTTCCCACAAAATTTCGCCGGACGGTCCGCGTGCGCGTGGCCGCGTTGACCGTGCCCGAGCGCGGCGATCTGGGCTACGTCTACGTGCTCGACGATCTTACCGAGATTCGCCGGCTCGAACGCGAAGTCCGCATGCAGGATAAGCTCGCTGCGGTCGGCCGCCTGGCCGCGGCCATCGCTCACGAAATCCGCAATCCGCTGACTTCGATCGCCGGTTCGGTCAGCATGCTTTCCGCCGTCCCGGAGATGAATGAGGATCACCGCCGCCTGCTCGACATCGTGACCCGCGAATCGCAGCGGCTGAACAGCATTATCACCGACTTCCTGGCCTACTCCCGCACCAAGCAGTATCACTTTGACCGTATCGATCTGGTGCAGTCCGTCGAAGACACGCTCACCCTCATGGATCACCGCATGACGGCCGAGAAAACCGGCATCAAGATCGAGCGCCGTTTCGCGGTGCGCCATGCCTGGGCCATCGCCGACGGCGACAAGCTGAAGCAAGTCTTCTGGAACCTTTGTGAGAATGCCGTTCGCGCCATGAAAGAGGGCGGAACGCTCACCGCGGCGGTCGAGTCTTTGGGCGACGACTGGCAGGTCTCCTTCATCGACACCGGAACCGGTATGACGCCGCAGCAGATCGAAAAAATCTTCGAGCCTTTCCAGTCAAACTTCGAAGGCGGTACTGGGCTCGGCCTGGCTATCGTCTACCAGATTGTGCAGGCCCATGAAGGCAAGGTTTGGGCGCGGTCGAAGCCGGGGCAGGGAACTACTTTTGTCCTGCGCTTGCGACGTCTCGATGCCGAGCGTTCAGCCTCCGATGACAACAGCGCGGCGGATAAGAGCCTGGGGGAGAAATCTCGGGCGCTGGCAGCGGCGCGGCCCGCAGCCGTTGCGGCGGGAGCAGGAGGAAGACTCCATGGCTAACATCCTGGTCTGCGACGATGAACGCTCCATCTGTGAAATGCTCGACATCTCCCTGCGCCGCGAGGGTCACCGGGTCGAGACCGTGCAATCCGGCCAGAACGCGAAAAACAAAATTGACGGCGCACTCTACGACGTCATCATCACCGACATCAAGATGCCCAACATTGACGGCATCGAAGTGCTGCGCCATGCCCACCGCGTCTCGCCCGACTCGGCCGTCATCCTCATCACCGCCGTCGACGACTATGAGGCCGCCGTCGAAGCCGTAAAAGCCGGAGGGGCCACCGACTACATCCGCAAAAGTCCCGGGCTGGTCGACGAAATCAAGCTGGCCCTTAACCGCGCCGTCGAAAAACTCAATCTCAGCAAACAGAACTTCGCCCTGCGCCGCGACGCCGCCACCCGCAACTCGCTCGACAACATCATCGGCTCCAGCGGCGCCATGGAAAAGCTCAAGGCAACGGTGCGCACCGTCGCCTCCACGGCCTCGACCGTTCTCATCCACGGAGAAAGCGGCACCGGTAAAGAACTCGTCGCCCGCGCCGTCCACGTCTGTTCGCCCCGCGCCACTGACGCCTTCGTTTCCGTCAACTGCGGAGCCTTCCCTGAGACCTTGCTCGAAAGCGAACTCTTCGGTTACCTGAAAGGCGCGTTCACCGGCGCCAACCAGAACAAGCGTGGCCTGTTCGAAGTGGCCGACCGCGGCACCATCTTCCTCGACGAAATCAGCGAAATGACGCTGGCCATGCAGGTGAAACTTTTGCGCGTTCTGCAGGAACGCACCGTGCGTCCCGTCGGCAGCACCAGTGAAATCTCCATCGATGTGCGGGTCATCGCCGCCACCAACCGCAATCTCGACAAGGCCGTCGCCGAGAACCTCTTTCGTGAAGACCTCTACTACCGCTTGAACGTGATTCCCATCCGAGTGCCCCCGCTGCGCGAGCGCCGCGAAGATATTCCATTGTTGGTCAACCACTTTCTGAAAAAATACGCCGCCGCCGCCGGCCGCAGCATTCTGCGCGTCAATGCCCCCTCGCTCGATTCCCTGTGCGGCTACGAGTGGCCCGGAAACGTCCGCCAGCTCGAGAACACGGTCGAGCGCGCCGTGGCTCTAGAAACCAGCGCTGAACTCCACGTCGAACTTCCCGCCGAACGCCCGAAAGCTTTCGCGGCCGCCGCCTCCGCCGGCGGAACAACTCTTCCCGAAATCGGCGCTGACCTGACTCTCCCCGCCGGCATGGGGATGGAAAGCTACGTAGCCGGCATCGAACGCTCCCTGCTGCAGAACGCCCTCACCCAAAGTGGCGGCGTCCAGACCAAAGCCGCCGACGTGCTCGGTGTCTCCTACCGCTCCTTCCGCCATTTGATGAAGAAGTACGGACTGTAGCCGGCATCCCAAGCCCGTTTTGCTGAGAGCGGACTCGGGAAGAGAAACCGGCTGATGCCAAATTGAATGACAAACTCACCCACATGGAAACGTCTGAGGTGGTCGCTGGTCGCCGCCACAGGAATCTCACTGATCGCTTTCGGGTGTTTTTATCTCAGTGTCGGCAGGAAGCCATCGGCTCCCGCTGTCGTCAAGGTCGCCTCATGCAAACCGCTGGCCCCAGGAATGCGCCGGGTGGGAGAGGCCGATGGAGTCCAGTTCGACGCGCCCACGAGCCAATTTACGTTCCACGAAGGGTACACAGACGCACCTCCGATCATCCATGGTTTCGGCGTAACGCCGAAAACCAGCGCATCCACCTTGGAAATCTCTATCGGTTCGCGGCAAGAGGGGGCGGGCGCGGGCGTCGATTCGGTCGAAGTATTCTCCGAACATGTCGAGAATCGGAAGGTTTTCGACGACAGTGGACAGCTTGTCGGTGAGGACACCTGGGGATATTGGGACAGAAACAAACGCTGGCGGAGAATTCATATTCGGAGATCCGTCTACGCCAGCTATGGTGTACTCAACGGCAAGGTCAGCGCAACCGATGCCGCGCTCTTTGATCGAGTCCTCAGTTCAGCCTGTTTCCCGTCTTCGGTGCCATGATTGGTGCCACGATTATCGACAGCCGACAGCTAGCTTTTCTTCAATTGCTGCTTCCACCCCAGCACCCGCGCCTTCGCCCCCTCCGCCTCGGCCTCGGGAATCATCCCTTTCTTCATGTACAGCACCGACAGGCTGGTATGCGCCAGCACGTCGTCAGGATCGAGTTCCGCCAGCCGCTGCGCCACGGCAATCGCGTCATCATAACGCTGCAAATCCTGTAACGCCCGCGCCAGCCCGTGCATGGCCTCGGTAAACGTCGGATCGGCCGTCAGCGACTCCTGATAAGCAGCCACCGCCTTCTCCAGGTGTCCCTCCGCCATCAAATCGAGCGCGGCGTAGTAGTGGTCTTCAGCTTGAAGGCGGGCTTGTTGGCGGGCGTCTGCGTCAGGCATGCGGGAAAATTCCAGGCAGAAAACAGAGAGAGGATTCTAACATGGGCTGCGATTGCAATTGCCTCCACGCTCTTCACCATAAACGGCACGATAAACGGCGCGAAGGCCCACGCCGGAAACGCAAGAACGAATTCCTCCGTGATCCTTCGTGCCCTCTGTGGTTCACGGTTTTTCTTCGAGAGCGCGCCCCGACCTTGCAGGTATGATGTAGTGCATGCGCTACCGCCTCCGCTTCCTGTGGAACGCCACCAAGGGCCATCGCCTGGCCCCATGGCGCAGCCCCTATTTGCTGTGGCGTATCGAGACCTACACTGGCGTGAAGATGACGCAGATCGGCTTTCTGGAATTCTGGGAATTCATGTGGCGTGAGCGCCACGACCTCTGGCGCTTTCTCAAGTGGACCAGTTCGATGGAACGCTGGGTCCATCCCAAGCCGAAGAGTTCGTGAACCTACAGTAACGCCGCCACCGCGTGGACGGGACGCCCCCGCGACAGCCGGCAAAGCCTGCCCTGAGCGAGTCGAAGGGATGCCGGCGCTACTAAACTACGCCCCTTTACCCGCCGCCGCAGCCTCGCCTAAAAAGATGCTGACCTCGCTGCCCTTGCCCGCCCCGGTGATCTGCGCCGCCGCCCCGCGGTTGGCCGCAATCTCCAGATATCCCATGCTCCCCACAATGCCGAACACTTCCCCCGGCGAGCCTTCCGCGTAAGCGTGGCGAATGTCGGTAATCTCGCGCCCTCCGACCACGATCTTGAACGCGCCCGGCTTGGCCGTAAACAGCGCCGGCACGTCCGCCGGCGTCACATTGGTGATCAGGTTGCCGAAGCGGTCGACTTTCAGCACCACCGCGCGTATGCGGTTCTCGGCGGTGGCTTTCGGCCGCGGCGCCGCGAAGCGCACAAAATCTTCAATCTCATCTCCGAACTTGTGCGAGTCCACCATCTTCGCCAGATACGCCGCCAC
>JBEKWZ010000239.1:0-5767 GCA_049512555.1 Candidatus Sulfotelmatobacter sp.
CGCGATCCCACCGCTTCCGGCGACCGCGACGCTGCTGTCAATAGGATCGCTTCACATAACTACTTCTTGCTGGAAAAATTTGAGGCCGGGGTGGTTCTGACAGGTACCGAAGTAAAGTCCGTCCGCGGCGGCCTGGCCAACCTTAAAGATTCCTATGGATTGGTCAAAGACGACGCCGTCTGGCTGCTGAACGCCCACATCGGCCCCTACGAGCATGGAAACATTCACAATCATGCCCCGCTGCGCACCCGCAAACTGCTCATGCATCGCGAAGAAATCCGCAAGCTCATCGGCAAAACGCAACAAAAAGGCCTGACCCTGATTCCCACTCGGATGTACTTCAAGAACGGCCGGGTCAAGGTGGAATTAGCCTTGGCCAAGGGCAAGCAGCTCTGGGACAAGCGCGAGACCGAACGGCGGCGCACTGCCGACAAAGAAGCCAGGGAAGCGATCAGCCGCAGCCGGAAAAGTTAAATCGAGGGTGCCCTGCCCTTGTCGCGTTTTTTGCGACAGGGCGGGGGTTTTGATCTCCGATTGATTCGCGGTTCTGCATCCTTCAATCGATCCCCCAAAAGCCTTGTCATTCCGAACCGGGCCAAAGGCCCGGTGAGGAACCTGCTGTCAGCCCGCAGCGCCGGATCACCCACCCGCCGAATTGCAGTCAATCCCAAACCAGCAAAGCAGCGTATGATGGTCGCCCAGCAGGTTGAAGCGATGGCAAATCCCGAACATGTTGCGAAGCTGAAGGAAGGGGTAGAAGCGTGGAACAAGTGGCGTGCACGGGAGCCTCAGGTGACTCCGGACCTTACGCTAGCGAGCCTCCCCGGCACGATCCTCCACGGAGCGAGCCTAGTTGGCGTCAACCTAGCGCGATCGAATCTTTTCGACGCCAACCTCGCCAGCGCGAACCTTAGCGGTGCGAATCTCGATGGGGCGAATCTGGCCGAAGCGATCCTCTTCAGGGCGAACCTCGAGAATGCGATCCTTGACGAAGCGAACCTCTCTGGCGCGCACCTTGCCGGCGCAAACCTCACCAATTCGGTTCTCTTCGGGGCGAATCTTAATCGGTCGAACCTCGACAATACTGATCTGAGCAAAGCGGCGATCGGCACGACTTCGTTCGGGGACAACGACCTGAGCACCGTAATAGGACTGGCCACCGTTAAGCACGTAAGCCCTTCAACGATTGGTATCGACACCATCCACCGGTCAAAGGGCAAGATTCCCGACTCGTTCCTGCGCGGCTGCGGCGTCCCCGATGAATTCATCACCTACGCAAAGTTGCTAGCCACGAATCCCGTAGAGTTCTACTCCTGCTTCATCAGCTACTCCACCAAGGACCAGGATTTTGCCGACCGCCTCCATGCCGATTTGCAAAGCAAGGGCGTGCGCTGTTGGTTTGCCCCGCACGACGTTCAAGGCGGCAAGAAGCTTCACGAGCAGATCGACGAAGCCATCCGCCTGCACGACAAGCTGCTGCTGATCCTGTCGCCGCACAGCATGCAGAGCGAGTGGGTGAAGACGGAAATCGCCAAGGCCCGCAGGCGGGAGGGGCGCGACCAGCGGCGCGTTCTGTTTCCCATTCGGCTCGCGCCCTTCGAAGCTTTGCGCGACTGGGAATGCTTCGACGCCGACACCGGAAAAGATTCCGCCCGCGAAATTCGCGAATATTTCATCCCCGACTTCAGCAACTGGAAGAACCACGACTCCTATCAGGAAGCCTTCCAGCGCCTGATCAGCGATCTGAAGGCGCAGGACACAGCGCTTAAGTGAAGACGGTGAACCTCAAGTCCGATATGCCGTCGGTGCAGGAAGCGCTGCAGCGGCTGGAGCGCGAGATGGCGGTTGCCCGCCAGGGGAAACTCGCCTTGTTGAAGATCATCCACGGATACGGATCGAGCGGCGTCGGCGGCGACATCCGGGTCGCCGTGCAGAAACGCTTGCACGAACTGGCTGAGGGCGGCCAGATTCGTGCCTGCATTTTCGGCGAAAACTGGTCGAAGACTGATGAAGCAACCTGGCGGCTGCTGCAGTCCGAGTCCGCTTTGAAAAGCGATCCGGACTTAGGCCGCCGCAATCTCGGCATCACCATCGTCTTGCTGTGAGCTTGCGAAAGTTCCTGACTAAAACGCGCTTAAGATCGTTGCCTCGTCGGCGGCGGATTCGGCACCGGCGCCGGGTCGGGAGCCACCGCGACCGGGATGGGTGGAGTAATCGTCGGCGGCATAATCGGCTGAAGGGCCACCACCGGCGCCATCATGTTCTGCTTCCAGTACGAAACCGCGACCCCACGCTGCCAGAAGCGCGGAATCAACAACAGAAACAACATGAGTTGGCTGAGGAGAAGCGCCGTGAACCAGTTCTCGGGCGCGACGAACTTCATCCAGGTCCAGATCCCGCCGAGCAGAATGATCGCCGCCACCAGCGCAGTCACTAAATAGCTTGCAAGTAAACGCACCAGGCTCCGGAACGTATGCAAGAACGCCGTCCCAATCGATTTGCGCACGGCCCGCTGGTCGCTCAAAACAACGTCTACCTCAGCCAGATCGAACCAGATGCGGAAAACAGTCATGATCAGAAAAATCACGAACAGACCGGCAAAACGCAACTCGGGCAGCAGCAATTCATTCGTACTTTCCCCGGCCACGCGCTCCAGCACGTCATGCAGTGGGAACAGCGCGATCCTCGCGACCAGCATCACGATACCCACAACAATCATCAGCCGAATATAGCGCCACAGATTTCGCCCGCAGGCGCGGAAGAAATCTTCGCGCGACAGCCGGTAGGTCGACGCGTATCCCTGGAACACGCCCGGCAGGAAAAGTACTGTGAAGACGAGGAACAGAAACGAAAAATACAGCGTTGGGATCCTTGCCGCCGACAATGGTCCAAACTCAGGGCGGGCCAGTAGATTGATCATGACCGCCAGGTCGAACCCATGAAGCAGACGGTCGGCAGCCATGCTGTGGTCGAGGATGGCGTGGGCACTCTTGCGAAAGGCCGCCGTGCCAAACTCGGCCAGAGTCAGATTCAGTAGCCAGAACCAAAAAATATAGCGCTTGTTGCGACCGACCATCCCCCAGCCGCCGCTCAGCAAACTTTTCTTATCGCTCATTCGTTTCCCGTCCTCGATCTGGCCTGCGGCTGAAGCCGCTGCTAATCCCACGGTGCTTGCGGCGGGGCCAAAGGCCGCCCTTTCAAAGCCGCGTCGGTTCTCAGCGGCTCGCTAAACGGCCCACCAGGCCAGGGCCTGGCTAACCCACTGCGTCGCGAAGAGCCAGTAGGTCGACAGTTTCTTCGTTGGCTTGGTATTGGCCTCGACAACGTAACTGTTGTTGAAGTCGTTGCGGTCGATCTGCACGATATGGTCGGGATCGATTTCCGCCGAGACGACCTTCGCTTTTTTCAGGTAACTGAATCGTATCCAGCGACTCTTTCCGTCCCAGTGCTCGCGAACCTTCTCTTCGCGGTTCTTGCTGTCACGGAAGACGATCTCCACTTCGACCGGCATCACGAAGTCTTCCTTGCGATGCAGCGACACATAGGACTGGTAAACCGTGTCGTCGTTATCTTTATTCTTATCCTTCTTCGCGTCCTTCTTTTCTCCTTCGTACCAGTTCACTGGAAACGAATTGACGTCGAGCACTTCATAATCCATCACCTGCGACCCGTAGATAGCCTGGCTGAAATACCAGCGCAGATCCTTGCCGGAAACTTCTTCGATCGTCTTAAGGAAATCTTCTTTGGTGGGATGCGTGAAGCGGTACTTCATGAAGTACACGTGCATCGCTTTGGCCATGGTGTCTTCGCCGATGATGCCTTCGAGAGTGACCAGCACGCTGGCCGTTTTGCCGTAGGTGATGCCACCATAAGAGTTGGAATTGTAGTAGTCGTAAGCATTCTCCGCGATGGGGTCGCGATCGGCGGCGCTGATATAACTGAGTCTCTGTTCCTCCCGCTCGCCCACGGTGACGCCCGCGATGTTCATGATCGAAGTGTTCTTGCCGAGGATTGAATCGAGCACCTTCACTTCTGTATAGCTGTTGATGCGTTCGTCCATCCAGGCGTCTTCAAATTCATTGGTCGCGACCATGCCGTACCAGTACTGGTGTCCGAATTCGTGCTCCACGACCACTTCGGGTATGTACAAACCCTCCGGCATAAACCAGCTTGAATCACCGGTGATGAACGTCGGATACTCCATCCCTCCGGCCTCGGAATCCGGTTCCGGATCGACCACGGTCAGCGTCTTGTAGGGATACGGCCCGTACCATTTTTCAAAGTGATCGAGCGTGTCCCGCGTGATTTTCTCGTGCCGCTCGGCCTGGCTCCAGTGCGCGGGCTGCATGAGGAAGCGCAGCTGGATCGTCCCCATTTGCGACTGATAAACGCTCTCGCGGACTTTATAGCGCGGGCTGGCGGTCCAGGCGAAGTCGTGAATGTCGTCGCCGTGATAAGTCACGGTCTGAGTGTTGTCGGGATTGCTCTTTTGCTCGACCATCACTCCGCTGGCGCCGACGACTTCATTCTGCGGCACGGTCAGCTTCACGTCGAAGACGCCGAAGTCGGCGAAGAACTCGGTCGTGTTGTGATACTGGTGGCAATTCCAGGCACCGTGCCACCATACGCCCACCTTCGGAAACCATTGACCGCCCAGCACAAAATCACGCTTCCATCCCGAGCGCGCCTGGGTCTCGGGAAATTTGGTCTTAAAGGCAATCTTGAACTGCGCGTACGCGCCGGGCGCGATCGGCTTCGGCACGTGCAGGTCGACTACGGTCTTATCATCTTTATTGCCGTCATCCGGGGCGATGTACTGCAACTGCGAGGTCAAATCCCCCTGGCCGACCAGTTCGATACTCTTGATGTCTTCCGAGCCATAGAACTTGTCTTCCCACTTCGCATAGCCCGTGTCGCGGCTACCCATGAGTTTGGAATCGCGCACAAACGTCGCCTTAGGCTGAAATGCATTCTGATAAAGATGGAAAGGGAAGTGGTCGAGAGCCTGCCCGGTCAAGTTGTGGTAGGTGAGCACTTCGGTAGCGTCGATGGTGTGCGTGGCCGCGTCATACTTGGCGTCGATCTCGTAGTGCACCACGCGTTCCGACATCGGCTTGTCGGAGTTGATGGCCAGAGTCGTATCAGGAATCGAAATTCCCGCCGGTTCGGGTGCCCCATTTCTCGCGCCCTTTGCGGGAAGTGGGGCCTTGGCCGCAGGAGCCTGCGCTTGCGGTGCGGCCGCCGCGGTCGTCGTATTGCGATTCAAGAGTGCAGTGACTCCTAGAACTGCGGTGGCGACGACAACTACGACCTTCCATCGAATCTGCATGAAAACCTCACCTGTATGGGCTGCGGATTTGAATCATATCGCAGCCCCTTCGAATGCTGCCACCGGACAACGGTCCGCCGTTTACTTCCAAATATTTCCCAGCATCGAGCGGATGAGAGCCGAGCGGATGATGTCCGCAGGGTCCAGGCTCGCCGCTTGCACTTTTCCCATCCCGCCGACGATACTGGAACAATCATCTGACACATCGCACAGCAACTATGAAAACAACAATCTCTCTCTCTACCCCTGCCGCCGTCGAAAGCGAATCGCTCGTAGCCGTGGTTCTCGACCACTCGAATTCTGCGTCGAGCGAAAAAGAAAAAGACAAGAAGCCAGAACTCAAAGTCGCCACCAGCGATCCTGCGGTACAGGCCGTCGCCGCCGATCTGCTGGCGAGCGGAGAGGTCGCCGGCAAGCCGTTTGAGACCAACCTGATGC
>JBEKWZ010000240.1:0-5759 GCA_049512555.1 Candidatus Sulfotelmatobacter sp.
CGGCGGGCCAGAGCGGGTAAATAGGGAGTATGCGCGAAGGACCGAGGCCGTGACTTTTGTTGGCGCTGTGAAAGCCCGAAAAGTAGTTTGGCCGGGACGCCGGTCTGCACAACGAATTGTCGTAGACACTTGCCATTGAGGCGAGCGGAAGCACGCAGGAGAGACTAATCAAAGAGGCGTCCTCCGGAGCGCATGGAGGAGGCACTATGGAAGTAGTTCACCCGCGTTGCAGTGGAATCGACGTGCATCAGGCCAGTCTGGCGGTGTGCGTTGCGATAAAAGAAGAGGGCAACAGCGAAAAACATAAGCTGCGCTGTGGGACCACCACGGCAGAGCTTCTACGACTAGCCGATTGGCTGCATGGTCACCAGGTGACGCATGTCGCGATGGAGGCGACGGGCGTGTACTGGAAACCGGTATGGCACATCTTGGAAGGGCAGTTCGAGTTGCTGCTGGCGAACCCCACCCAGGTCCAGGCCCTGCGGGGCAGGAAGACCGACCTCAAGGACGGCGAACGGATTTCTGATTTCTTACAACATGGGCTGCTGCAAGGCAGTTTCGTGCCGCCGAAGCCCATCCAGCAGTTACGGGATCTGACACGGAGCCGGACGACGCTCAAGCAGGAACAGGTCCGCATTGGCAATCGCATCCGGAAGGTGCTGGAAGACGCCAATATCAAGCTCAGCAGCGTGATGTCGGACGTAATGGGAGTTTCCGGGAGAGCTATGCTGCGCGCCATGGTACGTGGTGAATCCGATGCGGAGACCTTGGCGCAGCTAGCCCGCAAACGGTTGCGTGGCAAGATCCCCCTGTTGCAACAAGCTGCCGCCGGAAGCTTGAACGAACATCATCGATTCCTTCTGGAGCAGTGGCTGGCGCACTGGGATGAACTCGCTGAACGGATCGCGAAATTCGACGAGCGCATTGAGGAGCAGATACGCCCTTTTGCGGCGGCGGTGGAGACGTGGAACAGCCTTCCGGGAATTGATCGGATCACTGCTTGGACCATGGTTGCCGAAATGGCGCGGACATGAACCAATTTCCCACCGCCGCGCACGCGGCTTCGTGGGCCGGTTTGTGCCCGGGGCAGGAGGAAAGTGCGGGAAAACGGAAAAGCGGGCGTACGCGGCGCGGCAACGTCTGGCTCCGGCGGGCGCTAACGCAAGCGGCTTGGGGTGCCAGCATGACGAAGGGCTCCTACTTCAAAGCGTTCTACCACCGATTGGCGGCGCACAAAGGAAAGAAGCGAGCCATTGTGGCAGTCGCACATGCATTGTTGTCCACCGGCTATATGCTGCTATGGACCGGACGGACGTACTCCGACTTAGGTGAGGGCTATTTCGATCGCCTGGATCGAGAGCGTTTGACGAAGCGGCTGCTCAAGCGACTCGAAAAGTTGGGACATCATGTTTTGATTCAACCCGCAGCGTAGCATGCATCCCGAGGGTCCTTACTCCCGGGCATTCATCACGCTCTGAATTTTCAGGAGAGAAATGTCGTCTTTTGCCTGGGCAGCTGCGGAGTGCGTGTTAGTCTGCGGGTGCCGGTGAAGCAGAGACGGGCTCTGCTGACGAGCAACCCGATCAAGGAATAGCCGGCCGGAACTCATCTGCGGACGATGAGATGGAGCGTGGTCCTCCCGACGCGTTCTTTTACCTGGGCCCGGGGCCGACCGTCGGGAGGCGGCACGGTCCCGCCCCAGGGTTTGGTTTTGACTTTGAAACCACATCGGACCAGATAGATTCCGCCATGCCTTAAAAACGCATACTGGGCGCCTCAGTATGCTTGGTTGCCGTTGCAGAAAAGGAGTGGCGGGAAAGGGATCGTCGCAAATTCTCCAGAACGAGAAAGAAATCCCCCGGCTTACCGGCCGGTCGTGCGGAGAGTTTCCCGGTAAAGGGCGAACTTTGCCTTCCCGCCACTTCCTGCCGGAGTCCATCAGGCTTCTCCACCTCTACGGCCCGACGCCTGCGCCGCTTGCCAGATTTTCGGTGCTTTCTTCAAATCGAAATTCTTATTCCAGTCGCTGCCTCGCCCGCCGGCACGATGTATCTTCTTGGTCGGCTTGGCGGGAGGAGCGACTTGCGGCTGACCCGCTACGGCGCACTCCTTCACCGGCAGATAGCGTTCGCCATAGCGCACCGCCAGCGACCCATCCAGCCGCTCCTCCACTCGCACGTTGGCCCGGCGTAATCCACTCACGACCGCCTGGCGTTGGATCTGATAGAACTTACCGTCCCATCGCAAGGTGTAATCATTCCGCACCTGTCGCGTCTCCACATGGCTCAGCGAAGCCGCTAGATGGTGACTGTTTTCCAGTGGCCGATGGGCATCGTCGGGATTGGCCGGCTCGACCGTCAATTCCCGCTCCCACCACACCAGATAATCCTGCTCGAGATATTGGTTCGCCAGCTCGATGGTCTTCACCCCGGCTACGCGCATGCCCTTTACCAGCCGGTCTTGCGCGGTCCCAAAATTTCTCTCCACGCGCCCTTTCGCCTGGGGAGAATGAGCCGGAATCCAGGTGATCCCCAATTCCCGCAAGGCGCGACCGATCTGCGTCGGCGGCATTTCCACCGCATCCTTCTCCACTCCAGGCTCATCTCGCTGGCGCTTCTCCGCTGTCTGGAACAGACTTGCTTTGTCCGTGTAGAACGTCAGCGGCCGACCAAACTTCTCCAGGTAGCTCCACAACAACTTCATGTTCTCTTCGGTCGAATCCTGCCGCACGAACCGTGCGTACAACCGGCTGGTCGCGTCGTCGATCATGGCGATCAGGTATAGCCTCTCGCCCCGCCCTTCCAACCAGTCGTGCTCGCTGGTGTCCCATTGCACCAGTTCCCCAAAGCGGCTCCGCCGCGGCCGCCAACAATGGACTTGCTTGACCTTCTCTCTTTTCGCGCGCCACAGCTTGCCGCGAATCATCCACTGCCGCACCGTCTCTTTGCTCGCCTTGACCCCGTGTTTCTTCCCCAGGTACTCCGCCGCCAATGTCGGCCCGAACCCTTGGTACACCGGCGCCGACAAAATCTTCACCGCCTGCCGCTCAATCTTCTCTTCTATCCGCCGGTTCGAGGGCTTCCCGAGCAGTCCGTGGATCACGGCCTTGTCCCCCTGATCCTGCAATCCATACAGCAGCCGCTGCACCTGCCGAATGCTCAAATCCAGTTCCTCAGCTGCCTCGCGCTGTGTGATCACCCTCTTCTTAACTTTCCTCAACGCCACCAGCCGGTCACGATCGGCTTGCGTCATCAGTAGTTGTCCTTCCTGCATCACCCCAAGCTTGGGGCTGTCAAGACGACATTTCTACTTTGCTCAAAGGCGACATTATCATTTTGCTGCCACACACGGGCTGCTTCACTGTGTCGCGGCCAAGTGAAAAGTTCCTAATTGAGCCAAGTAGAAAGTTCCTCTTGACAGCCGTAAGGCTGAGGGGTGGAACGAATCGCGATGAGCCAAGAGGAACGAGATGAATTGAACTGGTTGCAACGGGCCCGGGATGGGAGCATCACGCAGCGCGAGGCGGCCGAGAGGATCGGCGTGAGCGAGCGATGGGTGCGCAAGCAGATCAGGCGCATGGCGAAGCGAGGAGACGCCGTGGTGGTGCATGGTTTGCGGGGGCGGCCCTCCAATCACAGGGTTTCGGCCGCCACGCAAAGACAAGCGCTGGCGATTCTGAAGCAGCCGGAGTGGCATGATTTCGGTCCGACCTTCGCCGCCGAGCAACTGGGGAAACGGCATCAGATTCACGTAGGGAAAGAGACTCTGCGTGGCTGGATGATCGAAGCCGGAATGTGGAAGAGCCAGGCGCAGGGGCGGCCGGAGGTGCATGGATGGCGGCCGCGGCGCAGTGGGTTTGGCGAGTTGGTCCAATGGGACACTTCGGATCATGACTGGCTGGAAGGAAGAGGGCCGGTGCGCTATCTGGTGCGGATGATCGATGACGCCACCAGTTGGAGCTGGGGACGATTCGTGGAATCCGATGCCACGCCGCAGAATATGGCCGTGCTCTGGGAGTATCTGGAGAAGAACGGGCGGATGGTGGACGTTTACACGGATCGCGATTCCATGTTCACCGTACCGCTGCGGCCGGGAGAAACGGAGCAGCAGCGACGTGAGGCAGATCGGCTGACGCAACTGGGCCGCGCCCTCAGAGAACTGGGAGTCGGTTCCATTCTGGCGTACTCGCCGCAGGCGAAAGGGCGCATCGAGAGAAGCTTTTTGACGGCGCAGGATCGTCTGGTGAAACAACTGCGGCTGGCGAGAATCTCAACGCTCAAGGATGCCAATAAATTTTTGGAGACTGAATACTGGCCTGAATGGAATGAGCACTTCGCCAGGCCAGTGGCGGATTTTCCCAATCATCATCGGGCGCTGACCGAGCAACTGAATCTGGCTGCGATTCTAGCGCACCTCGAAGACCGCGTGATCGGCAACGATTACACGTTCTCTTTCGCCGGCCGGCGCTATCAGATCCTCCGCGCAGAGGTGCAGGTGGGAATGCGGAGGCAACGGCTGCGCATGGAACTTCGGCTGGATGGTGAGTTGAAGGCTCGCTATCAGGGGCGCTATGTGGAGATCCAAGAGTGCGGCGTGCGGCCGATCCCGGTGGAAAAGACCAGGAGCAAGCCGACGGCTCGCAAAGATCACAACGCGGGCGGCCGAAGCAACTGGATGCAAGGATTCTTCAATCGCCCCAGCCCGCCGCTGTGGAAGTGCATTGCCGATTGAGAGCGCCGTCAATTCGGAAGACGCGCTTTTTTTATGTCCAAAGCCTCCGCTCCGAGATTTCACCGAAGCAATGCATCCACGGCTCGAGCAGAGCCCTCCAGGCGCTCCGGAAACACTCACGGGTTCTGCGTCACTGGAGGGCTCCCGCCGATTGCTTCGGAGCCAACCCCGTCGCCTCGGCTTTGGACAACCTCGCCGGGTGCGAACCCCGCGAAGCTATGCGAACATTACCATCGGGCACAGAAGCTGGCCCCAAAACCGGAACTTTCTCCTTGGCGCACCCTAGGACATTTCTATTTGGCGTTGACACACGGGCTGCTTCACACGGGCTGCTTCACGGGAAGGATAAGCGCGTGAAGACGCTGGTGCGGCCGGGGCGGACGCCTGACGGAATCAAGTTGATGAATCGGCGCACGATCGGGAAAGTACACGGCCGAATTCACAAATTGTTCACGCGGCTGGCTCGGAAGGGGCTTCCTTCCCTTGCAGAAACTTCGACAGACTTCCTGCCATGTGAACAAACTCGGCGGGCATCATAATCACAGTGGTGCTGTTGTTCTCCGCGCCCACCTCGGCCACCATCTGCATTCGCCGCAATTCGAGCGCGGCGGGGTTCCCGACCATCAACTGTGCTGCTTCCGCCAGCTTCTTGGATGCCTCCAGTTCGGCGTCCGCCTTGATGATGCGAGCGCGCTTCTCCCGCATCGCCTCAGCTTCCATGGCCATGACACGCTGCATGTCCTGAGGAATCTCCACATCCTTCATCTCCAGCAGTTCGACGGCGACTCCCCAGGGAGTGATGTTCTCGACTACGTTCTTACTCAATATCCTATTGATCTGGTCGCGCGCCTTCAGCACTTCGTCCAGATCATGCTGCCCGATGACGTTTCGCAGGCTCGTAAGCGCTACCTGCTGGACGGCAACGCGGAAGTTCTCCACGTTGAGGACGGCCTTCTGCGGGTCGCTGACGCGATACCAGAGTACGGCGTTCACCTTCACCGTTACGCTGTCGCGCGTAATGGTTTCCT
>JBEKWZ010000241.1:0-5754 GCA_049512555.1 Candidatus Sulfotelmatobacter sp.
TCAAGAAAAATCCGCAGGACTATAACTTCTCGCTCGGCCATGTGCTCGATCTGACGCCGCGAGCGCTGGGCGCGTTTCGCGGTCCGCTCCTGGGGGCGTCGCTTGGCCTGTTTCTCGGCACTGGATTGAACTGGATTCTCCGGCGGCGCCGGCGTCCTTTTGCGGGCAACATTGCGCTCGTCGCCATGATGGTGGTGTTGCTGGCCTGTGTCCATTCCTCGTTCATCACGTTTTCGCCGATTCTCTCTTCGTACAATCTTGCAGACGCGATTCATAAACAATTCCGGCCCGGCGATCTGATCGTGATCGATGGCGAGTATAGCGACGCTTCCACGTTGAATTTTTATACCGGGATCCAGGTGCACGTGCTGCACGAGCCGAGCGGCAACCTTTGGTACGGCGCGAAATTCCCCGACGCGCCGCATATTTTCGAGACTGCGGAATCGCTGGCCTTATTGTGGAACGGCCCGGCGCAAGTCTTCCTGTGGACGGATCAGGAAGAACCGAAAGAACTGCGCGGGTTGCAGGCTTTCGCATTGGTGCGCAGCGGCGGGAAACTCGTCTTCACGAATCGCGAGCCTGGAAAGTAATCGGGAGCACGCTGGCCGTTCTGCTAAAATAACCAGCGCGGCTTTGCTGGATCTGCGTAATTCATCCGGCAACTGTTAGAAGGCCATTCCTGCCGCGTTTCCACTGCTTACGGTTTCGAGGAGCCCGCACTTGTTGATTGCTGCATACATTCTCTTAGGGGTGGCCGTGGTCGGGACCATCTCTTCGACGATCGTTTTCCTTCTTGCCTTTTTCGGAGTTCTGGAATTCCGGCGCATCGCTGATCGGGATCGGAAGACCTACGCGAACTTGCCCGTGAAAATGCCGCCAGTCTCCGTTCTAAAACCGGTGCATGGCAATGAGGCTCGGATGAAAGAGAACATCGAGAGCTTCTTTCGCCAGAACTATGCCGACTTCGAAATCCTGTTCGCGGCCGATGAGCCGGACGACCTAGCGCTGCCTGTGATCCGGGAAATTTGCGCGCGCTATCCTCACGTGCCCAGCCGCATCTTGATTACCGGACAGCCGCCCTGGCCGAATGCGCCTAACTATTGCTTCCATCGCCTGACCGAAGTCGCGACGCACGACATTCTAGTCACCAGCGACAGCGATGTTGAGGTTGGACCAGATTATCTGCGGGACGTGGTCGCGCCCTTGCTCGATCCACAGGTTGGCGCCGTGACCTGCGTATTTCGCGGCAAGAACGCTGGCGGTCCCTGGGGCGCGCTGGACGCCATCGGAATGTCGGTCGAATTTACCGCCGGCGTCTTGATCGCCAATCTTCTGGAAGGCATGAAATTTGGATTGGGACCGACCATCGCGCTGCGTAAAGATTCCATCGGAAAAATTGGGGGATATGCGGCGGTCCGCGAATACCTTTCCAATGACTTCGTCGTCGGCAATTTTATTTACAAGGCCGGCTTCAAAGTCGTGCTGTCCAGCCATGTGGTCGACCACGTATCGCCGCGCTTGACGTTCCGGCAAATGTGGGAACGGCAGCTACGCTGGGCTATGGGAACTCGCTACTCGCGTCCCAAAGGACATTTTGGGACAGGACTAACCTTCGCAGTGCCCTTCGGCATTCTAGGTTTGATCGGTGCATCCTTATTAGGCCACCCGTGGCTCGGCGTCGGCTTGCTGACCGCTTCCCTGCTGAACCGCATGGTGGAGTGCTGGCTGGTCGGCTGGTGGGCTGCGCACGACCCGGTCGCGCCGGGCTGGGTGCTGCTCTATCCGCTGCGCGACCTGCACGGCTTTATCATCTGGTGCGCCAGCTACCTGTCGAAGCGCAGCCTGTGGCGCGACAACAACTACGAGTTGCTCAAGGGCGGCCGTCTCGTCGCCCGGCGCGCGAACGGTTCGGTCGTCCTGCCCGGGTAAACGCGATCCCTTCAATCGCTGAGCGGAGTCACGATGAGCCGTAAGGCATGCGTCATCGGCGCTGGTCCGAACGGATTGGCCGCAGCTATCGTTCTGGCCCAAGCAGGCATACAAGTCGACGTGTTGGAAGCCCAGCCTACGCCCGGCGGGGCCGCACGCACGCTGGAGTTGACTTTGCCTGGATTCCAGCATGATTTCGGATCTGCCGTTTATCCGCTCGGCGCGGGATCGCCGTTTTTCTCGTCTCTGCCATTAAGCAGCCACGGCCTGGAGTGGATTCACTCGCCCGCGGCTTTGGCGCATCCTCTCGATGACGGCTCGGCGGTGATGTTGGAACGTGACCTGGAAGAAACCCAGGGCTCTTTCAGGACGGACGGACCTGCGTGGGACAGGCTCATGCTTCCATTCGTCGAGCACTGGAGTGAATTTGCTCCCGAAGTCCTGGGGCCTGTTCGCCTGGTGCCCCGACATCCGTGGCTGATGGCGCGCTTTGGCATGGTCGCGCTCCAATCGGCTCAATCGGTTGCTCGCCGGTTTCGCAGCCCGCGAACCCGGGCGCTCTTCGCGGGCCTAGCCGCTCACTCTTTCCTGAGCCTCGACGAGCCGTTAAGCGCAGCGTTCGCCATCCTGATGGCGGTGTCGGCTCACGCCGTGGGCTGGCCGATTCCTCGCGGTGGCGGGCAGTCGCTCACCAACGCGCTCTGTTCGTTTCTAGCCACGTTGGGGGGCAGGGTGACCACTTCGTCGCCGGTTCAGAACTTGGCGTCATTGTCCGACTATGAACTATTTCTCTGTGACCTGACTCCGCGGCAGCTCGTCAAAGTTGGCGGGCAAAGATTGTCTCAAAGCTACAAGAAGCAACTCGGAAGATACCGCTATGGAGCCGCTGCCTTCAAAGTGGATTACGCTCTCCACGCGCCCATTCCATGGAAAGCTCCTGACTGCTTGCGAGCAGCGACGGTGCATTTGGGCGGAAGTTTCGAAGAGATTGCGGCCTCAGAAAAGGCCGTGCGAAGCGGACAGCACGCCGATCGTCCCTTCGTTCTGCTGACGCAGCCGAGCCTCTTCGATCACTCGCGGGCCCCGGCCGGCAAACATACGGCCTGGGCCTATTGTCATGTTCCGAATGGATCCACGGTAAACATGCTTGAGAAATTGGAGAATCAGATTGAGCGCTTCGCTCCCGGCTTCCGCGACTACGTTTTCGCGCGGCGAGTCTTCTCTCCCGCCGATCTTGAAAACATGGATGCGAATCTGGTGGGTGGAGATATTGGAGGTGGGACTGTGGATCTTCGCCAATTTCTGTTTCGCCCAACCTGGCGGCATTATGCGACGTCGGCAAGAGATATCTACATTTGCTCAGCGTCTACTCCGCCCGGCGGCGGAGTGCATGGCATGTGCGGCTATCATGCAGCGAAAATGGCGTTGTCGAGGTTGCACGGTGTGTAGTATGCGGCGGATCAACTGCACTACTGTCTGCCCAGTTTTCACTCTCGCGGATCAACCGTCGACCCCTCGACGACACGGATCGTCCCATCAGGCGCGCGCTCGAGCGTCGGCGCGTACGATCCGAGGAATTGCCGGCGCCACCACAGACCTTGCCTTCGTTTTTCGGATACGGTTGTGAACCAATATTGCCAGATCACCGCGCGTACTTCGTGCGGCGGCCCATTTGGAAAGGGATTGTTGGCGAAAAGATCGAGAACGTCGCCGTCATTGGAGAGAAGCCGCACTTCGGTTCGCGTCACGATAGGGTAATCCTGCCACGATCCGAGGGACGCAAACCAGAGATTCCAATCGAATCGCGGCTGATACGGCGCGTAAATGCCCGGCGGCTTGCTCGGATCCTGCGGCTTGTAGCGAAACGCGTACGGCGCCCAGCTTTTGCCATCGTCCGAACCTTGAAACTCAATCTCGTATCGGCCGCGAGTCATGATGCCGAACAGTCCGTATCGATTGGCGATGCGGAACGGCTCGAGCGCCGCTACCGGAGCAACCGGCAACTGGAGGGAGAACATCCACATTAACTCGGCCATGGTTGCGTAGAAAATCCAGCCGAGAACAATTATGGTCAGAGACAGTTTTGCAGTACGGAAATTCTGGCGGAACTTTCCCGACCCTTGCGAGCTTTGGTTAGATCGTTCTGAACCGGGTGACGCGTCTGGCATCTCGTGCGATTCACCGTCGGAAGAAATGCTCGGCTCAACTTGTGCTCCGACCGGCGCGCCTGCAACCAGCGCTTTCTTCCACAGTCGGGGAAGAAAGCGCAACAGAGAGCGATCATCCAACAAAAGAAATCCCAACGTCAGTACCAGGTAATTTAAGAACGTGTAGTTGGCGGTGAGAATGACGCCGAGTTCCCACGGAGTCACAATCAGGAAACACACAATGCGCCAGCGGCGCGGCAGAAACAACATCCAGACCAAAACCAATTCGAGCGCAAGAGTCGCAAAGACCGTTGAAGCGTGGAACCAGTGCGGCAGATGCTGTACGTACCAGCCGATCCATGTAGGCAGCGGGCCGTTCTGGTAGTAATCATCCATGGCCGTAAAGTGACGCCACTCCGGGTCTCCACCCGCAATCTTCGCCACGCCAGATTCGAAGTAGATGCGAAACCACTCCCACTGCAGCAGAAACAGACTGGCGCGCGATGGGGGCGACGCCGTCCCGAGGCCGGGACGGAATCCGGCAGGAGCAAAGAAAAGTGCAATGAATCCCGCTTCGAGCAGCATCCCGTCCGACTGATAGCCGGAAAAATCTTGCGCCGCGCTCACGAACGAAAGAAAGCACACAAAGCAAATCAGCAGCATTCCCCGCGGCCACAGGTTCAGAACCAACAGCAGAGACGCGGCCATGCCCGCCCAGCACAGGGCGGTGAGCATGTGAGGGCCGCTGGCCATCCACAACAATGTGGGAGCAAACCATAAACCGCGGCCGTAGCCCAGCGATGCTGCAACGGCGCGAAGATATTCGTCCGCGGGTAGAATTCCCTGCGGTCCAATGAGCCCACGAATTTGAAAGACTAGCGAGAAGAAAGCGGAAAAATAAATGGTGCCAAGCGCTCGCAGGAAGAACCATCGGGGAACGAGGCGGTCACGGGCGCCATGCTCCGAGTCAAACCGAACGCGGATGGCCCGAATCCAGTTCATGAGCGTCGGGCCATTATACCGACGAAGAAGATAGGACCCGGCTCACGTTCAATCGACGCCAGCGTGCATGCCCGAACCGAATGATCAGGCCCGGTTGAATAGAGGTGAATCACACGCTGGAGCAATCTTTCCAATCGCTATGCTCATTCATAGCGAAGCGCCACGACAGGATCGACGGTCGTCGCCCGCCGCGCTGGGATATAGCAGCCGACCAGAACGAGTACCAGCACCATCCAGGGCACAATCGAAAATGTCGCCAGGTCTCTCGGACTCACCCCGAACAACAAGCTGGACATCAGGCGTGAAAGCATGAATGCGCCCACCAGCCCGGCGATCACGCCAGCCAACGCCAACTTCGCGCCTTGCGCGAGAATCAATCGCAACACATCTCTCGGCTGTGCGCCCAGTGCGATACGGATGCCGATCTCCCGTGTCCGCTGCGACACTGCGTAGGCAATGACTCCGTAAATGCCGACAGCGGCGAGAGTCAGAGCCAGACCCGCGAACGCTCCGATTAACCACATATTCAGGCGTCGCAGCGATCCCGACTCCGCAACCATTTGCTCCATGCTCTTGACGTCATACATGGGCACCGATTTGTCCACGTCCGCCAATGCCGCTCGAATCGAGGTGAGCAGGCCGGCGGAATTCTGACTGCGCACGGCGATGCTCATAT
>JBEKWZ010000242.1:0-5748 GCA_049512555.1 Candidatus Sulfotelmatobacter sp.
CCTACGTGAACCACAATCACTATGCCGGGCTGATGGAACTCCTCGTCCCCATTCCCTTGGTCATGGCGCTATCACGACTGGCACCGGAAAAGGAACGCATCGCAGCCGGCATCGCAGCGGCGGTCATGGTGGTGACAATCTTCCTCTCCGGCTCCCGCGGCGGCATGATCGCCATTTTCGTGGAACTGGTCGTTTTCGTCATCGTGTTGCTCCGCCAGCGTAAGAGCATCGGGATTGCAATCGGCGCCGCCGCCTTTGCCATCGTGCTCGTCAGCATGCTCGCGTGGCTGGGCGGAAAAGAGCTGACTTCTCGCGTTTCCAGCATTTCTTCGGAAACCCGCACTGAACTATCCGGCGGGATGCGTCTCTCCATTGACCGCGATGGCTTCCGGATGTTCCGGAACAAGCCGGTACTGGGCTGGGGCCTGGGAACATTTCCCGTGGTTTATCCTCAGTACCGCAGCTTCTATACAAATTTCTTTGTGAATGAAGCTCACAATGACTATCTTCAGTTGCTGTGCGAGATGGGGCTGCTTGGCTTCGGGACCATGGTGTGGTTCCTGATCGTGCTCTATCGCACGGCCCTTCGCAAGATCGGAAACTGGATGTCGGATGTGAGCAGCGCCGTCACTCTGGCTTGCACTCTGGGCTTTACCGGGATCCTGGTCCACAGCGTGCTCGATTTCAACCTGCAGATTCCCGGCAATGCCGCGCTTTTCTACGCGCTCTGCACGCTCGCGGCCGCCCCGCCGTTGCTGCAACGCTCCCGCAAACGCCGGCCCGCAACCACTGAGCAGGAAGAAATCTTGCCGGCTTCGGAAGTGGTCTAAGCCACTCCTGAGTTTCCTGAGCAAAAATGTTTGGGAGAAAAGAACGGCAATAAACAGCGCTCGCAAAACAGCGGCACACGCTGTGTGCCGCCGTCGAAAGAATGTTTGGTGAGGATAAGGCGAAGCTTAACCTGCTGCCTTGTTACGGCTTGGTGGGGCTAGCCGGGTTGTCGCTCTTAATCAGAACCCAGGTCGTGAGACCAATAACCGCGCCGCCAGCGATGCCGACTGCGTAAGGCGAACTCAGAATCCCACCGCCGGCTGCGGGAATCGCGCCAGCCATCCGCTTTCTGTCTTTCTTCTTTTTGCCGTCCTTCGGCTTGTCGTTGTCCGCATTGTCAGTAGTTTCAGCGCGCGTTGTGTCCTGACCCTGGGCCAACGTGACTACGTTCTTGCCGTCATCAATGGTCAGGGCTCCTTTGCGGGCAAAGATCCGGACCGTCCCGTCGATGTCGATGACATTGAATTCCGTCCACGCATTCGACGCGGGTGTTACTTTCACGTCTCCTGCGGTGGCCGCAATTTCTTTTGAGGTCGACACGGTCACGCCGCCGTGTTCAATGTCCACTGACACACCCTGGAACTGCACCAGAGAGTCGGAAAGGACGGTGATGCTAGAGCCGGGTTGGTTGATATTCGCTACCGAATCCGAACGGGTTTGAAGGAGATCACCGGAAAAAATTGCAGAAGCAGAACGCGGAACGTGCACGCCATTCACCCAGGCGGCTCCGTTTGTGTAAAGCATGGCCGCATTGGAATCGGCCGCGAACAACGAACCGGGGAACAGAATCATTAGCACGCAACTAACCATACCGCGAAACGCGGACTTACCCATTCCCACACTCCGTTAATAACTGTTTTGGTGACCTTGCTCCGAATCGTACCCTCCTCGTTGTTGCCAGTCAATGCCTTTTGTGCCTGGAAAGCCGTTTTCCGGTGGAAAACTTATCAACTCTTTTGCCGCAGTTCCCGCTCTGGACAAGCGATTATGCTCACTTCCACCGCTCAAAAAAGGTCCACCAAAGAAGCCTCTCCCACTCGCCTAAGCAAGTCTTGGCCCACTCCCGATGTGTCCACCAGCGGGTTCCGAACTCGGCGTCGTCGCGAGCCATCGCCACCGAGAAAGACTTGCCCCGAACCTCGTGACGGAAGATGCTCAACGCACGCCGGGTATGAAATTCCGACGTGACAATCAAAATCCGGCTCCCGCCCTCACCCGCCAGGCATTTCTCCGCGTCGTGCGATTCATCGCGCGTCGAGAGCCCCTCAATGGGACAGATCCGGATCGACGCCGCCTGCGGAAGACCTTGCACATATTTCTCTGCCAGCTGCAGTTCGGTCGATCCAAAAATCCTAGCTTCCGCGGGAACGTCGATCACCACACGGCGGGCATAGCCCTGCTCCAACAATTGAAGTGCGCGCGCCGGACGACGATCCGTCTCCCCGGCCAGAACCAGAATCACGTCCGAGGGCTGCGGAGCATCCACCACCAGAAACCGGCCGGCATTCGCCGCGAATATCAGCAGCATCGCAGCGACTACCACGGCAACGCTCCGAAGCCGTCTTCTTTTTCTCTGGCTCAAGTCTTGGGTCAATCGATCAACCCTTTCTGCTTCTCCGTAGCAAAGTCGTCCAGCTTCACGGTGCTAGAATTGAAGCGCACTTATGCTGTACACCTAAGCTTTATCCCAGAAAGATATTTCATGACGACTTCTTCAGCCGCCGACACGTCTGTTGATCAACTCAAGACCAGGATCCTGCGGCGCGAGGCCCGCATTGGCATCATCGGCCTTGGCTACGTCGGACTTCCCCTGGCTTTGCTGTACAGCGAACAGAAGTTCCGGGTGACCGGCTTCGATATCGACCCTCGCAAGATCGACAGTCTGGCCCAGGGCAGTTCTTACATCTACCGTATCGCAGCGGAGGAAATCCAGTCTGCCAAGGCGCACGGATTCTCCGCGACGGCTGATTATTCTCAACTCAACGACATGGACGCCATTATTATTTGCGTCCCCACGCCGCTGAATGAATACCATGAGCCCGACCTAAGTTACATCACCGACACGACCCACTCCATCGCTCCTCATTTGCGGGCCGGACAACTGGTCGTCCTGGAGAGTACGACATATCCCGGAACCACCGAAGAAGTGATGATCCCCATTCTCGAAAAGGAAAACCGTGCCGGCCTCAAAGCCGCGCGCAACGACCCTTCCACGGGGAAGGAATTTTTTGTGGCGTTCTCGCCAGAGCGCGAAGATCCCGGCAACACTACGGTAGCGCGCCGCGATATTCCAAAGGTCGTCGGAGGATTAAATGCGCACGCATCGGAACTCGCCGGAGCCATGTATGGTTCGATTTTCGCGCGCACCGTTCCGGTCTCTTCGCCTGCCGTCGCGGAAATGACAAAGCTGCTGGAGAACATTTACCGCTGCGTAAATATCGCTCTGGTGAACGAACTCAAGCTGCTGTCTCTGCGCATGGGCATCGACATCTGGGAAGTCATCGACGCCGCTTCTACCAAGCCTTTCGGCTTCCATCCCTTTTATCCGGGGCCCGGACTCGGCGGACACTGCATTCCGATCGATCCTTTTTATCTTTCGTGGAAAGCTCAAGAGTTTGATTTCCGCACGCGCTTCATCGAACTGGCTGGGGAGATCAACAACAACATGCCCTACCACGTTCTCTCCTCTGTGGCAGGCGCGCTGAACCGCCACAAGAAGTCGGTGAATGGCGCGCGGGTTCTGATCCTCGGTGTGGCCTACAAGAAAGACATCGACGATCTGCGCGAGTCACCGGCTCTCACCATCATCGAGCTCCTGCAAAAAGATGGAGCCCAGGTCAGCTATAACGATCCCTACTTCCCCTTCATTGGCAAGGGTCGAAAATACGATCTGCAGATGAAGCGCACCGAGTTGAACGATCTGGGGCAATATGACTGCATCGTCATCGTGACCGACCACTCCGATTACGACTACCGCCAGATCGTTGAACAGGCGAAACTCGTGGTCGACACCCGCAACGCCACCCGGGGGATTCATAGCGACAAAATCGTGCGCTGCTAAGGCTCTGGCGAGCGCCTTGACCCGCCGGTTGCGCAGTGGGAAAACTGCCCACCCAGGATGTATTTTCGTGCATCTCCCCACGCCGGCGTCCTAGTGAGTCGCGGCCAATTTCTTGTAATCGGTTGATGCTACAGGTTTTGTCAGGTTTGCTCGGGCGTGCCAAATGGCCTGTATCGTGCATAACCTAAGGCGGGATAGTACACTTTAAGTTGTCCTGCCGTCCCAGGTTCCCAGCGTTCGAAAAGGCGGGAAAACTTTTACACTGTCCACGGGGTTTGAAACTGTTGCACCAACGGTTTGCACGCAGAACCGTTGCGCGTTGAAATCGTTATACCATCGAGTTGATTATGCCGTTGCCTTCCAACGAATCAAACCTGTTCACCCCGCTCCCGTCGTGGAAGATGCCTTGGTCTGAGCTGGTCTGGAGCTATGGGGTGCAGGCCGTTGTCATCGCGATTCTGGTCTGGATTCCGGTCCTCCATCCTGAAATCATGGAAGGCCCGAAGAAGGATTACCACTTGACCGATTTGGTTCCGACCCCGGTCCCGGTCAACCACACGCCGCAGCGGCAACTGCCGAAGCCGGTTCTGGTGGCGAAGCTCGATCCTCCTCCTGCGGCCCTGACCCTGCCCGCTCCTCAACCTCTGCCCAAACCAAAGCAGATGGAGGTTGCGCCCGCTCCCGAAGTGAAGATTGCCGAAAAGAAGCTTGATCTGCCGCCTTCAACGGCGCCAGTCATTCCCAAGAAACTCGTAGCAACAAACCTCTTTTCAACCGGCAGTTCGGCGCCGCAAACCATTGAGCGCGCCCCGGAAAAGGTGCAGACGGGCGGCTTCGGCGATCCTAACGGCGTGCCTGCGAAAACCACGCAGACGAGGGCCGTCAACATTGCGCAGGCGGGAGGATTCGACATGCCGACCGGACCCGGGTATGGCAATGGAACAGGCGGAGCCAAAGGTGCGCGCGGCGTGGTTGCGAGCTCGGGATTCGGCGGCGGCGTTGCCACCAGTGATCCACATGCTACTCGTGGCGTAGTCCGATCGGCGGGATTCGGCGATGACGTCGCCGCTCCTCCCACCGTTCAATCGCGTCCCGCGGCCGCGGCGGTAGCGAAAATCGTGCCGGCGGAAATCCTTTCCAAGCCAACTCCCATCTACACAGACGAAGCCAAGGCCCAGCACATCGAGGGTGAGGTGCTTCTTGAGGCTGTGTTCGAAGCGTCCGGTAAAATACATGTGTTGCGAATAGTTCGCGGACTGGGGCATGGACTGGACGACGCTGCGGTGCACGCTGCCGAGCAGATCCGATTCAAGCCCGCGTTGAAGGACGGCCAACCCTCAGACTCGACGGTCGTTTTGCACATCATTTTTCAACTAGCGTGATCATCTCCCAGAAGGTTCTTATGCAGATTGTTCGTTCGGGCTCGATATTGGTTCTCATGGTGCTGGTCTGCGCTTTCGCCGCCACCGCTCAAGATTCTCCTGCTGCGGCTCAACCGGCGATGGCTCCCCCTACCAGCCCTAAGACGACCGCGCCATCGGCCGCGCCCGCTCAAAGCCCGGCTGCCCAAAGCACCGAGTCGCTTCCAGCCGCAGCTACGCTTAACGACGTGCTCGATCGCGTGGTGCAGCGCGAGCACCTGTTCATGGCGCAGATGCGGCACATGCATCCCATGATCGAGACCTACCTGCAGGATCTGAAGGACGACAAAGACGGGAACACGGCTCCCGTGAAAGACCAGTATTTTCTCGGCCGGCTCGACATGTCCGACGGCCCTGAGGATGTTTCTTTCGTAGGGCAACCGGGGTTTGGTCATCGCATGGTCGCCAAGCTGACCGGCGTCTACTCCCTGCACT
>JBEKWZ010000243.1:0-5740 GCA_049512555.1 Candidatus Sulfotelmatobacter sp.
CTGCTGCTCACCCGCCGCCGATCCCTCAACAGCGCCTTTACTGACGCCTGACGGCTGAAGGCTGACAGCTGCCCTTCCCAGCGCCGCCGGATCCTTATCGAAGCCAATCAAATGTCCCGGTGCGCCGAGGCGTTTTGCGATTTCGTAACTGTGCCCGCCCAGCCCCACCGTGGCATCCAGATAAGTTCCGCCACGCTTTACGGCTAGAAAATCGATCGCTTCTTTTAAAAGAACTGGGACATGGCCAACCGCTCCATGCCCACCCCACTCGGGAGTGTCTGTTGCTTCCGTTTCCACTAGATGCCCAATTTATCGAGCGTACTGGTGTCGTCATCCGTGAACGCCTGCTCGTCGATCTCCTTTTGCAGCGCTTCCAGGTTCCTGACTTCGAGGTAGGTCAGGTTGCCGAGCACGGCTACTTCTCCGCGAATCTGCGCCGACTCACGCAGAATCTGCGGGATCAGCAAACGCCCCTGCCCGTCCATCTCCACCACCTGCCCGTAATAATTGGCGCGCGTCAGGAATTTCTTCTTCGTCGGGTTGTACGTCGAGAGCGCCGCCAGTTTCTGCTCGATCCGTTCCCACTCCTCGAAGGGATACACTTGAGCAACATCGCCATCGAGGCTGGTGATGTAGAATTGCTGACCGTATTTCTCGTCGATCACCCGCTTGAACTCGGCCGGGACCTTGAGACGGCCTTTTTCGTCGACCCGGGTTGGATGATTGCCGCGAAACATGTTTTCTCGCTGTTACTGCGACTGCCACTGGGGAGGTCAAATCAACGCAAAGTAAGGTCAAAGTCGGGCGATTCGGGCTGTTTAGCGATGTTCTGGGTCGGTTTCCCACCGGCTCCTCGTTTTCAGCTCCAGATTCCCACGGCTCTTACTGTTACCACCACTTTTTGCCACTTTGTACCACGATCTTACCCGTAAGTCGTTTATTGTCAAGCAGAAACTTGAAGGTGCCAGTCCCACTCCTGCACTGATTCGGGAAAGTACGAAGGCTTGTGGTTAACCAGTCATGGGACCACAACGGGTTGGGTTTACGCTCTTGGTTCTTTCGCTATTCTTTCGCTAAGATTTTACTTGCACTCCGCCACTGGCACGGATTTTCTTGTGGAAAACAGCAGATCACCTTCCCGGACTCGCATGTTTTGCGGATATCGCAACGTGGGCGCTCCATCCTAACGTCGCGCCCCGCACGGGAGACATCGCATTTCTCACCATCTCCAATTCGAGCAGTGGGTCCCCTTCCCGCTGGAGCACGTCTTCGCGTTCTTCTCGAACCCGGAGAACCTGCCGCGCATCATGCCTGCCGCCGGCGACACGCAGTTGATTGCTCTCAACCGCATGCCAGCGCCAACGCCTCCCCCAGGCGGCGTCAGCGACAAGGCAGCCGGCATCGGGTCGACCATCGCCACTTCTTTCCGCGTCTTCCCTTTCCTGCCCCTGCGCACGCAGTGGATCGCCCGCATCACCGAATTCGAATGGAATCATCACTTCACCGACGTGCAGGAGAAAGGGCCTTTCAAGCGCTGGCATCATCGTCACGAATTTCAGGCGGAAACCCGCGGCATGGCTGGGACGCTGGTCCGCGACGCGATCGACTATGAAGTTGGATTTAGCGTCGTGGGAACGATCGCCAACGCAATATTTGTCCGCCCTCAGATGGAACGTACTTTCGCAGAACGCCAGCACACGCTGTTCAAACTCCTCGACTAGAAGTACTCCCGCTGACCGATTGGGTGTACACTTCCGCGCATATCGTCCTGGGCAATGTTTTGAAGATCGTGTTTTAAGACCCATCATCGATGGAGGCTTGCATGGCACTCAACAGAGGCAGAATCTGGTTGGGCGGTCTGGCCGGAGGCGTGGTCTGGAACCTGTGGAGTTTTTTTATTTACCGGTACATCACAGGCGCGCGCTATGTTGTGGTTCAAAATGCCGGTTGGTTCCTCAAAACGCCGCGCTATCCCTACTTCGTGGCGCAGTGGACGGTGCTGCTATTCATCATGGCGATCGCGGTCGCGCATCTTTATGCCTGGGCACGTCAGGGTCTGGGACCGGGCCCCGGCACGGCGCTCAAGATCGGATTTCTGGTGGGCTTCTTCGCCGGCTTTCCGGAAAACTTTGCGCAGGCCACATGGTCCCAGGTAGGCCGCGCACTGCCGTTTGGCTGGATGATCGAGATGTGGCTGGGCGCGATTCTGACCGCTCTGGTTGCCGGTTACTTATACAAAGAATGAGCTCGCCGCGGACTGATCATGACGCGCCGAGCGATACCTGCCTGCTGGCTTGCGCCGTTGATCGCTGCTCTCGCTCAGTCTGCGTTGGCCGCCCTGGATGGAACCATCGGAAAATCTGAGGTCCGTTTTCCTACTCCAACTCGGCGGTGATGAAGAATTCTTGCGACGACGTGTCGTACTCCACGCGTAAGACGTTCGGCTTGCAGCAGACCTGGCAGTCTTCGACGTAGCTCTGGCGGCGTCCGGCGGATTCGTCGACGGAGGTCGTATTCCATTCTCCGCAGGCGGCACATTGGAAACCGGACTCCATGGCACAGAGCATACCGCAACGACGTTCCGGAATCCTTCAAGCCTCGCATGCAAAAACTTTAATCTGCAATCCAAAATCTGAAATCGCAAAATCGCCCTATAATGACGGGTCGCTTTTCCCCCGGGAGGGGTCCATGATTTCGCGGCGTCGGTTTTTGGAAGTCGGCGGAGTAACGGCGGGGATGGCGGTGGCATCGCATTCACTAGCGGCCGCCACAACGAAGAGTGATGAGGCTGCCCTGCCAACGTCGCTGGCGCAATTAAAGTCGCGCAAGAGCGAGGCCGCTTCAATCACAAGAGACGAACGTGCCGGTCGCCAGGAGCGCGCCCGTCGGCTCATGAGCGAGAATGCGCTCGACGCTATTGTGCTGATGGAAGGCACGTCCTTGCGGTATTTCACGGGCGTCCGCTGGTGGGGTGGGGAGCGAGCGTTCGCGCTGGTGCTGCCTGCCAAAGGCGCAGCCTTTTACGTGTGCCCGGCTTTTGAAGAAGCACGGGCGCGCGAGCAACTCGCCAACGCACCAGACGGAGAGCACGCCGACGTACGCGTGTGGCAAGAGGACGAGAGCCCGTACCTGCTCGTCGCGCAGGGGCTGAAGGAACGCGGCGTCGCGACCGGCAAGGTTGGAATCGAGGAGACGATCCGGTTTGTCTTCGCCGACGGCATTGCCAAGGCTGCATCGCAGGCAAATATTTGCAGCGCGACTCCGGTCACCGCCGGATGCCGCATGGTCAAGAGCGCTCACGAAATTGCTCTGATGCGACTGGCGGCGCAAGTCACGCTCGCGGCGTATGAGGCCGTTTATCACGCTCTGCGGCCGGGCATGACTGAGCACGATGCTTCTGATTTGATTGACGCGGCGTACCGCCAACTGGGGTTTCCCGGCGAAGCCAGCATCATGGTTGATGAAGCCACCGCTTCCCCTCACGGCTTGACCACGCCGCCGGTGATCCGCGAAGGCTCGATCCTCATGATCGACGACGGCTGCACGGTAGAGGGCTACCAATCGGATATCACGCGGACGTTTCTTCTCGGCAAGGCTTCCGGCTCGCCGGGCGACAAGATGAAAGGGGACAAAATGAAAAAAGTCTTCGACATCGTGCTGCGGGCGCAGTCAGCCGCGCTGGCCGCGGCCCATCCGGGTGCGGAGTGTGGCTCCATCGATGCGGCGGCGCGCAAAGTGATCACTGACGCGGGATACGGCCCCGACTACAAGTACTTCACGCACCGTCTGGGGCACGGAATGGGCATGGATATGCACGAGTGGCCCTATCTGGTCCGGGGCAACCAGACCAGGCTTCAGGCGAACATGACCACCAGCAACGAGCCCGGAATTTATATTGGCGGCGAGTTCGGGGTGCGGATCGAAGACGACATGCATGTCACGGAGAACGGCGCGGAATTATTCACGCCACAGACATTGTCGCTGGAAGATCCGTTCGGGAAGGCTTAGCCGGGGTTAATGGCGATCAGACCCGGATGGAGCGCCGCCACTTCGCGTGCAGCCAGCACAGGATGCCAAGAGCACAAACCTCCACCGGTCCCGGCGGCATGATTTGCATTCGCCAGAGACTGTCGTAGTCCACGGTGGCGACGTAGACGGCCCAGATGGTCCCGCCTGCGGCCACCAGGCTGCCCAGCATTTCCTCATGGCGAATGCTGTCCAGGTTGTTCGGCGGCGGTCCCTTTTTCTTGACGGTCTTCGGAATGGGGATGACCGGGATGTACTTATTCGGGGCTTCGACGTAGCCTTCGCGCCCCGCATCCCAATCGATGTAGTCACTTGGATCTGATTTCGGCACACTCCAGAATGCCACAAAACCGCGCCGAAGGCTGGTTACGTCAGTCCGTGTCCTCGCATAACGTAGACCTAAATGTCCTGCCTCCCACCTTCGGCATCCGGCTACGCTGGCTTTTGTTCGGAGTTAGGCGCGGAGCGGCGCCAGGGCAGGCGCCACGTCGTTTTCGGTCCGAATCGCCGCCACAAGAACCGAAAAAGGCGTGCCGCAAGCACAACCAGGAAGACGACGGAGAATAGCCAAACCGCAATCAGCGGCAGATTGATGAAGAATGCGACGACCGAGTCGACCCAATCCGCCAGTCCCGAAAGCATTTCATTTACGGCGACCTTCGCCTGGCGCAGAGGCCTCCAGTGGATTCCGGCGACCGTTTCGTCGGCCTCGGCGTGGATCGAGATTTCCAGAGTCGACATATCGATCTGCGACGTCAGGAACTTCATCTCGCCTTGCATCTGTTCGATCCGGCCACGTACATCGCTGAGTTTTTCGGTAACGTCGAGCGTGTCTTTGATGGTCGTGGCGCGCTTCAGAATCTGCAGGTATTGCGCTTCTTCGGCTTGAGCATTGCGCAGGCGCGCATCGAGATCGATGTACTCGCGAGTAACATCGCGCGCTTCCACGCTCTCCCGGTCAACGGTAGTCGCCACGGCCTTAACCTGCGTGATGACCGAATCGAGGCGTGCGGCAGGAACCCTGACGGTGACTGACGCGGACCGGGCGCCGCTATTCATCTGTGACGACTTCTCGACGAATCCGCTGGCGCTGCGGACGATGGAGCCGATCTTCTCAATCGATTGCCCGATGTCGTTGACTAGAAGGTCGAGAGATCCGTTGCGGATGATCTTGCGGGCTTCTAGCGAGTCAGGTTGGCCGGAGGACGCCTGAGCAACGCTCATGAGAACATCTGGGCTGGCGTCGGATGGCGAGCCCGGCTGTAAAGCAGCGCTCGCCGCAATGCCCTGGCCAACGCCATTGGCTCTGCTATCGTTGAAGGTTGAAAAACCCTCCAGACGAGAGCTCTTCATCACCGCGGCTTTCCTCGCGCAGGAACTGCCCAGCAGGATGCAAGCCGTCGCTAGCGCGGCGAAGGCTCGCTGGCGCGCGCCGAATCGGGGTGGAGTGATCGACGCCATAGCTACTCTCGATACTGGACACTCAGGTTAGACGCTGACGTTCTGCGTAAAGTTCCTTGCCCGGCCTACGAGCTCGGCCTACCAGCGCAGCTTGTTCAAATAGTCGTAGCTCTTGGCGATGCTGTCGAAGGGCTGCTTGGGGTGATCGTGCTCGACGATGTAGTGCTTGATTCCGGCCTTTTCCGACTGCGCAAAAATTCTTTTCCAGTCGATGAGGCCGCTGCCCACTTCGGTCAGGTCGACGGTATCCCCG
>JBEKWZ010000244.1:0-5708 GCA_049512555.1 Candidatus Sulfotelmatobacter sp.
GATGCCCCGGCGTCCGGCTGCCCAGCTGACGGAAGCGCTTGATCTCTTCCATCGGCACCGAGAGCTCAGTCAGGATTTTCCCGTCTTTGTCGACCCGCCGCACCTCGGCGAGGTGCAGCATGGCGTAAAGCAGCATGGAGGCGTGACCGTTGGAAAGTACAAACCGGTCGCGATTCAGCCAGGTCGGATCCGCCGGATCGTAGCGCAGGAATTCCTGCCACAGAGTGTAGGTGACCGGCGCCAGTCCCATGGGCGCGCCCGGATGGCCCGAGTTCGCCTGTTGCACCCCGTCAATTGCCAGAGTTCGGATTGTGTTAATGCACAGCGTATCCAGTTGCTGCCCCGTCGCTAAAAGCTGTTCGCTGGCTACCATGCGACTCTGCTCCTCCCAGCCGGGAATTCCAAACCGGCGCGCCGATTCACTCTCTACGGATTAGAGTTTTCGATTACAGAAAGGGTTCACTACGCAGAAAGTGTATCAATTTCCGTGCAGGCGTGGATTGAGTTGCGATGAAAATCTACTCAAGGATGGGGACCGACGCTATTTCAGAAGTTGCATGTAACCGTTCTCGTTCTGGTTAGCCCGGGTCGTGTCCTGTACGAATTTGAGGAACTGGCGCAGGCTGTCGCGCTCGGTCGGGGCCAGGCCTTCGAAGTGTACGCGAACTCCGCTGGACGATCCGCCGCGTTTGACGATGCCATTCAGCACAAATCCCTTGACCCAGATCTTTCCATTGGGCACCCACAGGCCAATCTCGACTTTTGATCCGGGCTTGACCGGGTTGGCGGTTTCAACCAGGCATCCACCGACGCTGGTGTTAGACAGATTGCCCCAGATCGGAGCGGGAACGTCGTCAACGCGCAGTTCGACCGCAACAAAGCACTTGATTCGCGGATGCCGCCGCCGGTCGCTCCCCCAATTGGGGCTGAACAAGTCGGGCCTGAAAGGAGGCGTATCCTCGCTAGCGGTTGGAATGGGCTGTGGCGTCGGGGCGGCCGGGGGAGCAGACTTCCCAGGCGTGGCCGCGCCCGCCTTGATCTCACGCATGGCTGCCAGCAGCGCCTCTTCGCGTTTTTCAGCGGGAGCTTCGCGGTAGGCTTGCAGCAGCTTTCCGACGTGCCGGACAAGGTCCGGATCGGACAATATTCGGGTCCAGTCAGTTCCTGTTGCCGCGCTCATGAAGTCCACTTCTTCCCGTTCTGAGATCTGCCGTTCTGAAATCTGATTCCGAAATCTGGTTCTAGAAACTGGTTCTAAAAACTGGTGCTAAAACTGGTTCTAAAAACTCTGTCGCTTCAATAGCTTGAACCGAGGGTCACCGCGATTCAAGATGACCTTAGTCACCTAAGGGCAGGTTCCTGAAATTGATTCTCGCGACCGGACTTCCTATTGACCTTCGAAGGTGAGTTGGACTACTTCCGTGGTTTCGTTTTGCTCCGGCTCGAACTTCCATTTGTTGATCGCGTCGACGGCCGCGTCCACCAACACCGGGTTTCCGCCCAGCACGCGAGTCGACTTGACGATGCCATTGGCCCGCACTATGGCTTCCACCTTCACCACGCCGTGGATGTGCATTTTCCTCGCCAGGTCAGGATAGTTCGGGGCCACGCGCGACGCGACTTTTCGCTCCGCATGGGCCGTTGCGGCCGTGTTCTGAGCGGTCCCCAAGACTGTCGTCAACGCAACCATCGTAAGAAAGATAATTCGGGCAGTGCTTCGCATGGCCTCAATTTCCTTTACTCTGTCAGCTTAACCGGGCCTGCGATTTCGGGCAAAACACCGAAGGTTACTGGCCTTTGGGTGTAAAACGCCCTAACGGGCGGGAAAACTTTCATTCTTCGCGCTTGGGCCACGGTGCCGACGACTTGGAGCCCCAACCCGATCCCCGCACAGTAGAATCGTTTGCATCGCAAAGACCCGCAAACGAATCAAACCGTGCGAGTTATGCTACAGGTGAGGAAAAAGGCGTTGCGGCTTCCCTAGGGGACTTGCCGAGCGTTCCTACAACCAAGAATGCATTGCTTATCGATATTTCTCAAAACGACAATTTTTAGCATGCCCATAGCTTCCCGAAGGATATTCCTCGTTTTTCTTCTTTCGCTTCTCTCCGCCCCGAGGCTTCTGGCTCAGGCCGCAGGCGAAACTTCGGTGCCAAACGTTAATGTGACCCTACCCGGCCCACCGAACCCGTTCCTCGGCAGCGAACCCGAAGGCAAAGCGACCGCGGACATCCTGCAAATTGATTTCAAGGAGGCTATTGATCGCGGCCTGCGCAACAATCTCGGCCTCCTGCTGGCCGGGGACCAGGCCCAGACGGCTCGCGGCGAGCGTTGGAAGGAACTCAGTGAGCTCTTGCCCAACCTCAGCGCCCGCTTGGAGGAGAACGTTCAAACGCAAAGCCTGGCGGCGCTGGGGTTCAACAAACTTCTCCCTCTGCTGAGTCCTCCGGGCACCAATACCAGTAGCTTTCCTCGCGTGGTGCCGGCCTTCAATTATTTTGATGTGCGCGCCAACCTGAGCCAGTCGGTCTTCAACTTCAAGAACCTGGAAAAAGAACGGGCAGCTTCCGTGAGTGTGAAAGCAGCGCAATTCACCTACAAAGACGCCCGCGAAATGGTCGTGCTCGCGGTCGGTAACTCCTATCTGGAATCGATCGCCGCCGCCGCCCGCGTGGAAACTGCACAGGCACAGGTCGCCAGCGCTCAAGCGTTGTATGACAAGGCAGCCGACCAGCTGAAAGCGGGGCTCAGCCCGGCCATCGACGCGCTGCGCTCGCAGGTCGAACTGCAAACCCGCCAGCAGCAACTTATCGTCGCACGCAACGATCTCGCCAAAATGAAATTGAACCTGGCGCGGATCATCGGGCTCGCGCCCGGCCAGGAGTTTGTGCTCACCGAGAAGGCCCCGTACCAGGCTCTGGCCGCGCTTCCGCTCGACACTTACCTGCAACGCGCTTACGCTGGACGCCCTGACTATCAAGCGGCCCTGGCGCAGGTGCAGGCCGCAGAACTCTCGCGGCGGGCTGCGTTTGCCGGACATTACCCCACTGTCGACCTGGCTGCAAATCTGGGCGACATCGGCGTTGCACCCGGCCAGTCGAACGGCACTTGGCAAGTCAACGGAGGCATTAACATCCCTATCTTCGCCGGCAATCGAGTACACAGCGACGTGCTCGAGGCCGACGCGCAATTGAAACAGGCACGTTCTCAGCTGGGGGACCTCCGCGGGCGCATCGACTACGAAGTTCGCACCGCGCTGCTGGATTTGAGCGCCGCTGCCGAGCAGGTGGAAGTAGCCCGCAGTTCGGTCGATCTCGCGGAACAGGCGCTGGCCCAATCGCAGGATCGCTTTACGGCTGGAGTCGCCGACAACCTGGAGGTTGTGCAGGCGCAGGAGGCCGTGGCCAGCGCTCACGAGAGTTATATTCAAAGTCTTTATGCGCACAATCTGTCGAAGGTCGAACTGGCGTACGCCATCGGCGACGCGGAAGAGGGCGTCAAACGATTCTTGAAAGGCAATCAATAAACGTTATGGAGCAAACCACACAAAGTCCGCCCACCAACGTAGAGAGAACGGGAGTCGAAAAGGCGCCAGGCACCACCAAACCGCTGCCTGCCACCGAAGAGGATTTCCACACCCGGCCTTCGCGCACCCAGAGCTCCGGCTTCCGCATTGGCGTCGTGATTGCCGTGATTGTTCTTCTGGTTGTGGGCTTTTTTGCTTACCGCTATTTCACCAGCTACGAATCGACCGACGATGCTCAGGTCGACGGGCATGTGAATTCCATCAGCGCGCGCATTTCCGGCCACGTCATCAAACTTAACGTCCAAGACAATCAATTCGTGCAGGCGGGAACGGTGTTGGTAGAAATCGACCCGGCTGACTATCAAGTTGCCTACGATCGCGCCAAAGCAGACTTTGAAGACGCGCAGGCAGCGGCAATCGCAGCGGGAGTAAGCGTTCCTATCACTTCGGTCAACACCACCAGTCAGGTGTCGGCAACCGAAGCCGACGTCAACAGCGCCCGGGCAGGCATTCAAGTCGCGAAGCAACAGTTTGAAGCGGCCAAGGCCGAATGGCAGGAGGCCGAAGCCAACAACGTGAAGGCCCAAAACGATCTCGTCCGCTACAAGCAGCTGGTCGACAAGCAGGAGATTTCTCAGCAGCAATACGACCAGGCCATAGCCTCCGCCAAGGCCAGTGCGGCAGCCGTAGAAGCTGCACGCGCCAGCGCTGACGCGGCCCAACAACAGGTCACGCAAGCCCAGGGAAAACTCGTTCAGGCCGAAGCGAACCGGGACAACGCCAATACCGCGCCCAGGCAGATGCAGGTCACGCGCGCCCGCGCCGCATCCGCCCTGGCGCAGGCGCAGCAAAAGAAGGCTGACCTCGACCAGGCCGCGCTCAACCTGCAATACACCAAAATCATCGCCCCGGTGAATGGAGTGGTCAGTGACCGCACCGTCGAAGTTGGGCAGAACGTCGCGCCCGGCCAGGAACTCCTGAAGGTTATCAATCTCGACGATGTGTGGATTACGGCGGACTACAAAGAGACGCAGCTTCGCGACATGAAGGTTGGCCAACGCGTAACGGTTGACGTGGATGCTAATGGTAGATCTTATAATGGCAAGATCGATAGCTTCTCCGCCGGCAGTGGAGCCCGCTTCAGCCTGCTGCCTCCGGAAAACGCTACCGGAAACTATGTGAAAGTCGTGCAGCGCATCCCGGTCAAGATCGTGCTCGATTCCGGAGCGAACAATGATCACCAGTTGCGTCCTGGCATGTCGGTGACGCCGAAGGTCTGGACTCGGTAATGAGCACGGCGACCGCAACCCTGGGTCATGCCGACGAGGCGTGGCGTCCCGCGTTCAATCCGTGGATCATCGCAATCACGGTTACGCTGGCTACGTTCATGGAGGTACTCGACACCTCCATCGCCAACGTCGCTCTGCCGCATATTGCCGGCAGTCTGTCGGCCGGGCAGGACGAAAGCACCTGGGTGCTGACCTCTTATCTCGTTTCCAACGCCATCGTGCTTCCGCTGAGCGGCTGGCTGTCGTCGATCATCGGCCGCAAGAATTTCTACATGGGCTGCGTCGCGCTGTTTACCGTGAGTTCATTTCTGTGCGGGCTGGCGCCGAACCTGGCCACGCTGATCATCTGCCGTATCCTGCAAGGCGCGGGCGGCGGAGGATTGCAGCCCAGCGAGCAGGCCATTCTGGCTGACACGTTTCCGCCCGCCAAGCGCGGCATGGCTTTCGCCGTCTACGGCATGGCCGTAGTTACTGCTCCTGCGATCGGCCCCACTCTGGGTGGATGGATCACTGACAACTTCAGCTGGCGCTGGATTTTCTTCATCAACATTCCCGTCGGGATTCTGTCGATGCTTCTCACGTCGAGACTGATTCAGGATCCGCCGTACTTCAAGCGCCGCAAGCTGAGTGAAACTCACATCGACTACGTTGGGCTGGGATTTGTAGCTCTGGGGCTGGGCGCATTGCAGATTGTTCTCGACAAAGGTCAGCGCGACGACTGGTTCGAATCGAACTTTATTGTCACGCTCACGGTGATCGCCACGGCGGCGTTGATCTTCGTGATTGTCTGGGAGTGGAGGCATAAAGATCCCATCATCGACTTGCACCTGTTCCGCGATAGAACCTTCGGCGTCTCGAATTTGCTGATGTTCATGTTGGGATTCGCCCTGCTG
>JBEKWZ010000245.1:0-5705 GCA_049512555.1 Candidatus Sulfotelmatobacter sp.
TTGATGTATGCGAACGGCTCTCATAAGGCCTCTCTTTTGCGGTCGAACTCCGGTCCGTCACACAAACGCACGGCGTGGCGCGACTGGCATTGTGTGAACATAACATTCTCCGGGTCCGGTCCACTATGAAGCCGGTGGAAGCGATTCGAACAAAAAATTGTAGAATGACCGGGCTTCGCCTCCTATCATGAGGCGTCGTGCCTTCAACGGGAGGTTGGATGGCTCAGATCACGGAAATGCCCTCCGGTTTCATGCCGGTTTGGATTCACGATGTGACGAATCCCGTCAGCTGGAAGTGGTTTTGTTACCGGGACGACGTGATGCTGCTGCAGTATGCTCTGAACCAGATCATGGCCAAGGTGAAGCTGTATGACATGACCAAGCACAGGAGAGGACCGCTGGGTGACTATCCACCGTCGTTCGGGCCGGGAGGACGGGAGTATCCCCAAATTGAGCAGCTCGAAGTGGATGGAATCTTCGGCCAGAAAAGCCATGCGGCGCTGGTCAGCTATCAGCAGTCGGATGTTTGCGGCAACCATTGTATTAAGACTGATGGCGACCTTGATCCCGTTTACAAATACATCTCGGGGTTGGGGAGCGATCCGACCGCGCCGGGCAATATGATGATCACGATCAAGGTTACCTCCTTCACAATGTTCAAGATCAATCGTGACATCCTCACGCTCTATGGCAAGCTCATGAACGAGGAAGACATGCCGAAAGAACTGAAGGACACGATTCGAGCCCGGCCGTACTGGAAGCCGGGAGGGCGGCGCTGACCGGGTTCGCAGAGCAGGGACGCGAGGACCTCTTAATTCGTATTTGGCTTACCTGATTATTTGACTTGCCCCGGGATACTCCGAATAATCGGCGATATGGATATCTACGAACAAATCGTCGAGTTGCGCCGCGGGGGGCGTCGAGGGGCCGTGGCCACCATCGTCAACGTGCGCGGGTCGATTCCTTCGTTCCAGACGGCCAAGATGCTGGTCCGCGATGACGGCTCGATTGTAGGCACAATCGGCGGCGGGTGCGTCGAAGCTGACGTATGGCAGGCGGCGCGCGAAGTCATGGAATCGGAGAAGCCGCGAACCTTAAAGTTTGACTTGAACCAGGATCCGAAGTACGACACGGGCCTGGTTTGCGGCGGCACGCTGGAAGTTTTTGTCGAGCCGATACTCCCTCCAGCATTACTTTATATTTTCGGTGCAGGTCATGTGGCCATCAATCTTTGCCGTTCGGCCGCTAGCGCAGGGTTTGATGTGACGGTGACCGATGACCGGTCTTCCTACGCGACCAAGGAGCGGTTCCCTGCTGCCCGCGAAGTTCACGCGCTTGATTTCGATGAGGCCATGCAGAAGCTGGATCCGAACGAAGCGTCTTACATTGTCATCGTGACGCGCGGGCACCGCGACGACATGCACATTCTGCGCTGGGCGGTGCAGACGCGGGCACGCTACGTCGGGATGATTGGCTCGAAGCGCAAAGTGATCGGGATCTTCAAGTCGCTGCGGGATGAGGGCGTGCCAGCGAATCTATTCGATCGGGTTCACGCGCCCATCGGGCTCGATATTGGGGCCGTCACGCCAGAGGAGATTGCGGTGGCCATCACGGCGGAGTTGATCGCCGTGCGCCGGCATGTGACTTCGGCGCTACCGCATCTCAGCTGGTTTCAGGGGACGCGGCAGGAATCTGGCGCAGCCGCAACGGCAGAGGCGATTGAAGAAGCGATCCCAGGGTCGACGGACGAAGGCGACTGCAACCACTAACGCTCCCGCTCACTGACTTTCCTCTCGCTTTCTGCTATCTTCCGCAACATGGCGCGCTCTCCGAGTTTCGCCGGACTGATTCTGGCTGCGGGCGATTCCTCGCGCATGGGCACGGACAAAGCGCTGCTGCCCTGGCCGCCGCCGGTCGCCGGTCAGCCGCCGTCGAAGGATACTTTTCTTTCGGCCGCCATTTGTTCGCTGATGTCGGGGACCGACTTCGTGCTGATCGTGGCAGGCAAGAACGAGGCGACGCTAGCGCCGATTGTTTATTCCAGCGGAGCGTCGCTCGTGACCAACCCTGACCCCGGCCGGGGCCAGTTCAGTTCTCTGCAGGTAGGATTACATGAGGTGCTGAACCGCGGCCGCGATGCTGCCATCATCACGCTGGTGGATCGGCCTCCGGTGAGCGCTGCAACCGTGCAACTGCTGCGCGATGCCTTCGAATCCGCTCCGGAGAGCGTCTGGGCGGTGGTGCCGGAGTTTTCTGGCAAGCACGGGCATCCGTATCTTGTGGGGCGCGAGTTGATGGAAGCGTTTCTGCAGGCACCAGCGACGGCGAGTGCGCGCGAAGTCGAGCATCGCTATCACGATCACATCCAGTACGTTGAAGTCGGCGATCCGTTTGTGGCGTTGAATATTAATACGCCCGAGGATTACGCGGCTTTGTGCCTCGGGGGCTAAAGCCCCACGAAAGGCCGGCTTTATCGCAGCGTTGAAAGCGCTGCGCCACCCAAAAACTGCTCTCACCCAAAATCTTCCGCCACGAAAACCTGCACTCGCGAAGACCTGCAGCACCCCAGACCAGTAGCGTCGCGACGCGATGCGCTCACCCTGTCAATTGCGCATTCTGGCTTGCGCACGTTATCGTCGAAGAGTATGGAAACCATTGGGGTGCGGGCGCTCGATCCTACCCGGCAAGAATTTTTGGAGTCCGTTCTGCGGCTGGAGCCGCGGGTGGCGGCTTTTGATTGCGACGGCACACTCTGGTCGGGCGATGCCGGGGTGACGTTCTTCGACTGGGAGATCGAACAGGGTATCGTCTCGGACGAAGTCGCGACGGCGATGCGTGCCCGCTACATCGAGTACCAGGCCGGCAAAGTGAGCGAAGACGACATGTGCGGCGAAATGGTGACCATGCACGAGGGAATCACCGAGGCCGTCATGATGCAGGCTGCGACGGAGTTTATGGCGCACTCGTTTCCCGGGCATATCTTTCCAGAGATGCGAGAACTGGTGTCGCGGCTGCGGCAGGACGGCTGCGACGTGTGGGCAGTTTCGTCCTCGAATGAATGGGTCATCCGCGCCGGCATGCGGGAGTTTGGAATTCCGGAAGACCGCATCCTGGCAACCAAGGTCGAACTCGAAAACGGGGTCATCACCAACCGGCTGGTCCGCATACCGTCGGGGCCGGGAAAGACTGAGGCGCTGCGCGAGGTTGCGCAGAAAGATGTCGAAGCAGCCTTTGGCAATTCGCGGTGGGATGCCGATATGCTCGCTATGGCGAAGCACGGGTTCGCGGTGAATCCTAATCCTGACCTTGAAACGACGGCCAGGCAGCGCGGCTGGATCGTTTATTTCCCCGACGGAACGCGCGCATAGTCCTCAGGCCATCTTTCATTGGTCGATCCCTATCCGCGCAATTCTCATGGCGCGATTCCCATCAGGCGATTCCAAGCACCTCGTTGAAGAACCCCACCAGGTATTTCCACACCAGGTAATAAGCGATCAGAGCGAACGAGAACCCGAGCGCCACAAACGCATACGGAATGGCGACTTCGTGGAACCACACCAGGCCCCCGGAACCGGCGGAGAGAAATCCGGAGCATTCGGCGAGAGCGAAGCCGGTGGGCGCCAGAATGAAGGGCAGGAGCGCGCCATGCAGGCCGATCGGGAGATGCGGCCGCGGGCGCAGCCACAAATAAAACATATTCCATGCGCCAAAGATATTGGGCACCAGGGCCATGGGAAAAATGATGGCGCGCTCGATCGGAATGGGGATCTGGAAGGTGTAGCGAGCGATCAGGAAAGCGGTGAGCACCACCAGCAGCATCATGGTAGGCGCGACCGTGCCGGCCATATAAGCGCGAAGATAAGGATGTGTATTCATGGCGTCCTCCGGAATCAGAAGTGATAGAGCCAGACTGGGATCGACCTCGGAAAAATGCAGATGCCAACGACGATGACGGCAAGCAGCGCCCAGTCGAACCACGGCACCGACGACAGCGCGGCCGGCGAAAACAAGACCGCGAACCAATTGCGCTGGCGTGCGTTCTGGTCGAGGCGTTGCAGCATTTTGGGCCACAGGTCGCGATCGAGTTCGCGGTTCATGGACGTTAACGACTGCTTCAGCACCTCGGCAAGCTTTCTCTGCTCTCGTTCAGTCACTTCTTCCTCGTTCATTTTCTGCTCGGGCATTTCTGGTTCAGTCATGGCGTGTGTCCAGGTTTCCTAATTTCTTGCGTAACAGGCGAACGGCGCGAAACAGGCGCGACTTCACGGCTGCGGTCGAAATATTCAGCGCCGCGGCAATCTCGGCGTGCGGACAATCTTCAATCAGTGCCAACGCGGCTACGGCGCTCAGTTGGGCCGGCAATTGCTCGAAGGCCAGTTGCGTCCGCTCGCGCAGCTCGCGCCGAATCGCTGGATTGCCACTCGCCGCGTCACCGATCGGCGAATTCCCGGCGCGCGGATCGGGCGTGGATTCGCCCGGCAGATTCTCAGCGAATTGCTCTTCCCGCGGCCGTGCCGTTTTCAGATAATCGAGCGCCACGTTGGTGGCGATCCTTCGCGCCCAGGCTCCGAAACTGCGGTCGGGCTGGAAGCGCGCATGCGCCCGGTAAATCCTCCAGAAAGTTTCGACAGTCAGCTCCTCGGCCGCCGCCGGATCGCGTACGATGCGCACGATCCAGCGGAAGACCTCGCCTTGATACTGCCGGAACAGCGTCTCGAACGCATCGAGTTCGCCTGCGGCGAACAGGGCCAGGACTTGCGGAGGCTGTTCCAACAGTTCCATTTTCCTTTCTATATACGCTTACCGGCGGGCAGGGGCGATGGTTTCATGTTTTTCTTGCCAAAATCACTAACCACGAAGGATACGAAGGTTCACGAAGGAAGACATATACAAACAAGACCTTCGTGAACCTTCGCGTCCTTCGTGGATGATGCGTTTGGTTCAACGTCAAACGCGACGCGCGGCGTTTACAATTTGAATGGCATGTATTCAACGCAGATGCTCGATCACTTTCAGAATCCGCGGAACGCGGGCGAGGTTGCCGACGCGGACGCGGTGGCACAGATTGAGAATCCGGCTTGCGGAGACGTTCTTCGTCTGACTTTGAAAATCACCGGCGGACGCATTGCGGAGATCCGGTTCAAGGCCAAGGGATGCGTGCCTTCGATGGCTTGCGCATCGGCTCTGACGGAACTGGTGGCGGGGCGAACTCCGGATGAAGCTCGATCCCTGAATCGCGACACTTTGATTGCAGCCGTAGGCGGCCTGCCGCAGGCCTCGACGCACGCCGCGCAGCTGGCGCTGGACACATTTTCCGCGGCGCTACTCCAGCTAAAATCCTCGCCTCAACCATGACTGGCCCTCACACTCCCCGCCGCATCGCCTGCCTGCAGCCGAGCGCGACGGTCATTCTCGACGCTATCGGCGAGTTGGGGCGTGTGGTCGCCTGCACGAAGTACTGCGCTGATGTGGTGCCCAAGGCCGGTGATGGTTCACGGATGATTCTGGCCGATTCGTGGACCGCCGATGCTACTCAGATCGCCGCCGCTAAACCCGATCTTGTGATTGCGTCCGTTCCCTATCAAGAGAAGGCGGTCAGCGAAATCCTCAAGGCAGGCTATCCCTTTCTTGGCCTGGCCCCGAAGACGCTGGCGGATGTTTACACCGACATTGCAATCATTGCCGGAGCGGTGGGCGCGGCGGAT